>JBNGDZ010000052.1:0-15235 GCA_049975765.1 Armatimonadota bacterium | reverse complement strand
CGTCAGCCCCTGGCCGCTGGCGGCAGTGGCGGTGGCTCTGCTGGCGCTGGGGCTGCTGCCGGGCGTGGCCAAGCTGCCGACCATGCTCGGCGGCGGGGTGCTGGCGGTGGTGGCCTGGTGGCTGGCGCGCGCGAGCGGCCCGGGTTTCGAGCGCTCCGGAGGGGAGGCCGGTGGGCGTGGCGAGCAGGGCCAGGATGGGGGGGATCTGGTCCTGGAGCTGGGACTGGGGCTGCTGGACCTGGTGGAGGAGCCCGACAGCCTTATGCCGCTGCTTCCCGAGGTCCGGGGGCGGGTCGGCAGGGCGGTGGGCTTTACGGTGCCAGCGATAACGGTGCGAGATGCGCTCGACCTTGGGGCCACCGAGTACGCGCTCGTGTTCAGGGCCGGCACCCTCTCCAGGGGCACTGTGCGGCCCGGGAGGATCCTGGCGGTGCCTCCACGCGCGGGCGCGACGCCCGACGTCGGACAGCCCGGGCAGCTTGCCGACGGCCGCACCGGCGTATGGGTGGAGCCTGATGAGGCCACGGCGCTTGCGGCGGAGGGCTACGCGCTGATGTCGGCGCAGGAGGCGCTGGCTGAGAACCTGAGCATCATCCTGCGTCGTCGCGCCGCGCAGATTCTCGACCTCGAGAGCGCTGCCGCGATGATCCAGCGCCTGCGCGCCGACCACGGGGAACTGATTGAGGAAGCGGAGGCGGCCGGGATGAGCGTGGGGCTGTTCCGCCGCGTCTGCACCAACCTGCTGTGGGCAAGCGTGCCGCTGCACGACCCGGTCTCCATCATCGAGGGCATCACCGAGGCCCTACCCGAGGAGCGGGATCCCGAGCGCCTGGCGGTGGCGGTGCGGCGGCGGCTGGCCGGCATGCTGTCGGATCACCTGGCGGAGGGCGGTCGCGTCAGGGCGCTGGCCCTGTCCCCGACACTGGAGGAGGAGCTGGCGGAGGCGGCGCTGCGGGAGGGCGACCGGACGGTGGCGGCGCTGCCGCCCGCGCGGGCCGCTGCCTGGGTGGACCTGCTCGACCAGGCGGGGAGGGAGCACGGCTGGGGGCGGACCCTGGCGGTGCTCACCGGGCCGCGCAGCCTCCTGCCCCTCCAGTGGCTGTGCCGGCAGACGCAGTCGGAGCTGATCGCGCTTCAGGCCACGGATCTGTCGCCGACAGTACAGGTAGAGCATGTGGCGAGGCTGGAGCCTGAACAGCTCGGGTGAGGCGGCCTGCGCAACGCTGTGACACAGACGCGCGAACGAGGTGATCCGGGTGGCGGCGGAGCGATGCCCTGAGGAGACGCGGCCCGTGCTCACTGCCGAGCAGCGCGAGCGGCTCATCACCGAGCACGTGGGGCTGGTGCGCTACATCGCGGGCCGGGTGGCGGTGCGACTGCCCGACAGCGTGCAGCGGGAGGACCTGGAGAGCGCCGGGATCGTGGGACTGATCAAGGCCGCCGACCGCTTTGAGCCCGGGCGAGGCGTGAAGTTCGCCACCTACGCCAGCACCGTGATCCGCGGGGAGGTCATGGAGCTGCTACGCTCTCGGGACTGGGCGCCGCGGAGCGTCCGGCGTCGCTACCGGGAGCTGGAGCGCACCGTGGCGGAACTGCAGCGGCAGCTCGGACGGCAGCCGACCGACCAACAGATACGCCGGGCCATGAGCCTGAGCGACGAGCAGTACCAGGAGCTGCTCTCCTCCACCGCCGCCGTGGCCGTCCAGTCGCTGGAGGAGATGATGGAGGGGGAGGACGGCGGAGGGGCGCATGATGCGGGGCCCATCGGGGAGCCGGCCGCCTTCGGCGAGGACCCCGCTGAGATTGTCGATCAGCAGGCCCTTCAGGACCTGTTGGCACGAGCCGTCGACGATCTGCCCGAGCGCGACCGCATCGTCATTGGCCTCTACTACCAGGATGAGCTGACCCTGCGGGAGATCGGAGAGGTGCTGGACGTGACCGAGAGCCGGGTCTGCCAGATCCACACTCAGGCCATCGCACGGCTGCGAGCGAGCGTCCAGGAGATGCTCGCCGCCTGAACAGCAGCGGCGCCGCAAACGTCATACGACCCGGGCAACACCAATTGCCGGCAGAGCCACGGGCGCCCCACCTGAGCCAGGGTGGGGCGTTTGCGCGTGCGAAAGCCCGTGTGCTATAATCATTATATGGCGGGAGGCGCCCAGAGAGGCGCGATGCGGGCGAAAAGGCGAGAGCGCTGAGAGGCACCCGGGAGCTGCCGGTGGCGGGCCTGACGCAGAGCGAGATGGTGTCGCGATGGGTCGTGCGAGTCCCGGCGCTGGCACTCGTGCTGGTGTTGGCAGCCGGCCACCAGCTTCCCGCGGAGCTGGTCACGGTCACCTTCGGTGCCGACCGCGTAGACGTGGACTACGGGCGAAGTCTGGTGGTGCTTGAGGGCAACGCCCGGGTGCACGGGCAGGTCGCCGAGGACGCCTCACGGTTCGTGCGCATGACGGCGGATTACGTCGAGGGCGACCTGGCGACCGGCCGCTTCGAGCTGCTCGGCAATGTGCGGATCATGACGCCCGACGCCGCCCTGTCGGGCGAGTTCGCGGTGTATAACGCCCAGACTTCCAGATACGCCCTGCGGCGCGGCGCGGTCATGATGCCCGTCAGGGAGGTCGGCGGCGAGCCGGTCTACGGTTACGCCTATGCCGGGGACCTAAAGCGCAGGGGCAGTATCATCTACCTGACGGACGCAACGCTGACCACCTGCGATCGGGTGCACCCGCACTGGGCGGCGCGCGTCAAGCGGCTGCGCTACAACCCCGAGACGGGGCACATGCACATCGAGCGCGGCTCCTTGAGCCTCTATGGCCTCGACATCCCGCTGGTGCCGGAGCTCAGCTTCAACGTCCGGGGTGGGGCCGAGGAGACGGAGGGTATCTGGCCGGTCCCAGGCTACTCCAGCCGCGACGGCCTGCGCCTGGGCTGGACCATGCCCTTCGGCGACCCGGTAGACTACCCGCGCGGCCGGCTGAAAGTGAAGCTGACCCAGCGGCGGGCCTTCCGAGCCATGCTGTTGGCCGAGGACGATCTCGACGGCAGCACCGCCTGGCTGCGAGCCAGCCGCAGGGAGGACGTAGAGGGCGACATCGATCGGTTCACTACCATCGACCGGATGCCGGAGCTGGGCCTGGACGGAAGCTGGGGCGCGTCGGATGACACCTGGGTAGAGGTGGCGCTGTCTGCGGGCCGCTTTCACGAGTTCGATCGCCATGAGGGGCTGCCGGACATCGATGTGACGGAGAGCCGGGCGCGGCTGGAGGCGAGGCTGGTGGGGGGGCGCGAGGAGCGCGCGGAACGCCGGGGCGACTGGTGGTGGCTTGAGGGGGCTGGCTCGCTCTACGGCGGCGGCGAGGACTACAGCTACATTGGCGCCGGGGTGGGCGCCTCGGCCACCCCGGCGAGTTGGCTGACCGGCTCGATCGAGGCGCGGCGCTATCTGACCCATGGGGCCACGCCTTTCGAGTTCGACGACATCGACATCAAGACGGAGCTCAACGGACTCGCGGACATGCGTCTGAGCTCACTGTGGAGCGCGGTGCTGGAGGCCCGCTACGACCTCGACCGTGGCCTCATGCGCGACTGGGAGGTTGAGCTGCGCCGGCGCGCGCATTGCCTGACCTGGACCGCCGGCTATCGGGACGTGGGCAACACCTTCAGCGTGGGGCTGGAGTTCAACGGCATCTTCGGCAACGATCAGCCGCCGCAGCAGCGGAGCCTTAAAGAGGGACCTCCGGCCTACTGGGAGCAGCGTCCGACGTCGGAAGAGACGCCGCGGACTGGCGGCGAGACACGCGAAATGCCATCATCGAGTGGGGCGAACTAACGCAGTGATACTGCCACTACTGAAGCGGATATTCGACGCGAATGAGCGGGAGTTGGCCCGTCTGCGGCCGATCGTGGAGGAGGTCAACGCCCTAGAGCCGGAGATGGAGGCCCTCAGCGACGGAGAGTTGAAGGGCCGCGCCGACCACTTCCGCCATCGGCTCGAGGACGGCGAGACCCTCGACGAGATCCTCCCCGAGGCCTTCGCCGTGGTGCGTGAGGGCTCCAAGCGCGTCCTGGGCATGCGGCCCTTCGACGTGCAGGTGATGGGAGCCATAGTGCTGCACGAGGGCAAGGTCGCGGAGATGAAGACGGGCGAGGGCAAGACCCTCACCGCCACCATGCCGCTATACCTCAACGCCCTCACCGGCCGCGGCGCGCACCTGGTCACCACCAACGACTACCTGGTGCGCTGGCAGGCGGAGTGGATGGGCAGGCTCTACGAGTTCCTGGGGCTGACCGTGGGACACATCCAGCACGGGATGAACTCCCAGGAGCGCCGCGCCATGTACCAGCGCGACATTACCTACGTCGAGAACTCGGAGCTGGGCTTCGACTACCTCCGCGATAACATGGCCGGCAGCCCCGAGCGGCTGGTGCTGCGCGATCTGCACTACGCCATCATCGACGAGGTCGACAGCATCCTTATCGACGAGGCCCGCACCCCGCTGATCATCTCCGGCACCCCGGAGCAGTCCGAGCAGTATTACGAGGAGATCGACCGCATCGTGCGCCGCCTGGAGGGCACCCACGAGGAGCCTGAGGAGGGGCCCGACGGGCGCAAGATCGAGCCGGACGCGGACTACATGATCGACGAGAAGTTCCATCAGACCGCGCTGACCGACCGCGGGCAGCGCAAGATCGAGCGCGCCCTGGGCATAGACAACCTGGAGGACCCCGAGTACATCGAGATCAAGCACCATGTTCAGAACTCTCTGAAAGCCCACGGGCTGTACACCCGCGACCACGACTACGTGATCAAGGACGGCGAGGTGGTGATCGTTGACGAGTTCACCGGGCACCTGCAGCCCGGCCGCCGCTACTCCGACGGCCTGCACCAGGCGATCGAGGCCAAGGAGGGTGTGCGCATCCAGCAGGCCCGGCAGACGGTGGCCTCGATCACCTACCAGAACTTCTTCAAGCTCTACGACAAGCTGGCCGGGATGACGGGAACCGCCAAGACGGAGGAGGACGAGTTCCGCCAGATCTACGGGATCTCGGTGGTGGTCATCCCCACTAACGAGCCGGTCATCCGCGAGGACCACCCGGACGTGGTCTACAAGACCGAGGAGGCGAAGTTCCGCGGCATCGTGGACGAGATCATCGACTGCTACGTGCGCGAGCAGCCCACGCTGGTCGGCTCCCGCTCGGTGGAGGTGTCCGAGCGCATCAGCGCCAGGCTGACCCCGGAGCGGCTGAACCTGCACGCCCTGGCGCGCATCGGCCAGTTTGAGCTCCACAACAACGACCGGGCGGTCGATGACAGAGAGACCCGGGATCGGTACCTGGAGACGCTGCGCACCCCGATCCCGCAGATCTCCCGCTCCGAGGTGGTGAAGATCCTCAGGCACCTGGGCTTCACGCCAGATCCGCTGGCGCCGGAGAACCTGCAGCGGCTCCTGCAGATCACCGGGACGGATGACGGCGAGGTAGAGGAGGATGACCGGGAGCGGTACATGCAGCGCCTTGAGCATGCCCTCACCAACGGCATAGCACACAACGTCCTCAACGCCAAGTACCACGAGCGGGAGGGACAGATCATCGCCGAGGCGGGACGGCGCGGGGCGGTGACCATCGCCACCAACATGGCTGGCCGCGGCGTGGACATCGTCCTGGGCGGCAAGCCCGACGACGGCGAGGGCATCATCGAGGAGGAGTACGAGCGCGTCAAACAGCTCGGGGGGCTGCACATCATCGGCTCCGAGCGCCACGAGAGCCGGCGCATCGACAACCAGCTTCGCGGGCGCTCGGGGCGCCAGGGCGACCCGGGCTCGTCGCGCTTCTACGTGTCGCTGGAGGATGAGCTGATGCGGCTGTTCGCCCCCGACCGGTTCGGGATGCTCATGGGCGGGTGGCCGGAGGAGGAGGCCATCGAGGCCCGCCTGGTCTCCCGCTCCATCGAGCGGGCGCAGGAGAAGGTTGAGGCCCGCAACTTCGACATTCGCAAGAACACGCTCAAGTACGACGACGTGATGAACGTGCAGCGGTCGCTGATCTACGAGCAGCGCCGGCGGGTCCTGGAGGGCGAGGACATCCGCGAGGCCGTGATCGACATGGTGGAGCAAGCCGTGCAGGAGCGCGTGGACACCTACGGCGACCCGGAGCTGCCCATCCGGTGGACAGATCAGATTGTGGATGGCATGATGGAGGTGGAGCGCTCCCGCGAGGAGCTGACCCCCAGGACGGTCGGCCAGGTGCTCCGCGCCTCGGAGGTCCCGGGCATCGAGAGCGCCCTGCCGCCCGAGGAGTTGCTGGAGATGGACCCCTTCGAGCGGCGTGAGGCGATCGACGAGGTCTGTCGGGGCGTCTGGCTGCGCCGGTATCACGCCGCGCTTGAGGACGCCGTGCCGGGCATGGCGCACGTGGTCGCCGTCGATGAGCTGGCGGGCACCGAGGGCGAGCAGCAGGCGGAGATGCTCAAGCAGCGCGCCCGCCAGCTCTACGAGCGCAAGGAGCAGTCGGTCGGGTCGGAGCTGATGCGGCAGATCGAACGCACCTGGCTGCTGCGCATCATCGACTCGCGGTGGATGCAGCACCTCAAGGACATGGACTTTCTGCGGGAGGGCATTCACCTGCGGGCCTACGGCCAGCGCGACCCGCTCATCGAGTACACCAAGGAATCCCACGAGCTCTTCCAGTCACTGCTGCAGGGCATCGCAGAGGACCTCACCAAGGCGGTGCTGCTCACCGAGGTGGCCGCCGAGCAGCAGGGCGTGGCGGTGCGGGGCATGGAGGCCGAGCAGGCCGAGGTGCCGGATGCCGCCGAGGCGGAGGCGAGAGCGCAGCAGGCCCAGGAGGAGGGCGTGGAGACGCCCATGACCGAGGCCGCGGAGGAGATGACCGAGAAGGGTCATACCTACGTGGCCGACGACGAGCCGGGGCGCAACGACCCCTGCCCCTGTGGCTCCGGGAAGAAGTACAAGCACTGCTGCATGCACAAGAAGGTGTCCAGTAGCTGATCCCCCGGCCCGCGAGCATCAGGGCGCGGAAGTGTCGTCCGGGCAGCGCGACCGGGCTGTGAGCGCAGAAGATCGGAGGAAGAACTGGTGAGTCTACCGGAACTTCGGGAGGACGCGGAGAATCTAAAACATACGGTGGAGCAAGCGTGGGATCGTCTTTGACCTCGCCGCGCGCGAGGAGCAGTTGCAGCGCCTCGTAAAGGAGACGGAGGACCCCAGCTTCTGGGACGATCCGGACGCGGCCCAGCAGCAGATGCAGGAGATCTCGGCCTTCCGGGAGCTTATCGAGCCGTGGCAGGAGCTGCGTTCCACGGTCGATGACCTCGCGGTCCTGGCGGAGCTTGGGCTGGACGAGCAGGACGACAGCGTTGAGCCGGAGATCGAGGAGGGGCTGCGTGAGGCGCGAAAGAGCTTCGCGCGGCTGGAGCTTCTGGCCATGTTGTCTGGGAAGTACGACGCGGCCGACGCCATTATGATGATCACGGC
Organism: Armatimonadota bacterium; assembly: GCA_049975765.1. GTDB lineage: Bacteria > Armatimonadota > Zipacnadia > Zipacnadales > UBA5352 > JAYENL01. The sequence goes on along the minus strand of JBNGDZ010000052.1, from coordinate 7,742 downwards.
TGGCGCCGGCGGGACCGAGGCGTGTGACTGGGCGTCGATGCTCCTTGACATGTACAAGTTCTGGGCGGAGGATCAGGACTACGGCTTCGAGGTGCTCTCGGCGGTGGGCGGAGACCAGGCAGGCTACCGGAACGTGACCTTCCGCGTCACCGGACGATACGCCTACGGATACCTCAAGGCCGAGGCGGGTGTGCATCGCCTGGTGCGCATCTCGCCCTTCGACTCCTCCAAGCGCCGGCACACCAGCTTTGCGTCCGTGGACGTGCTGCCGGATGTTGGCGAGGATGCGGACGTGGACATCGATCCCAACGATCTGCGCATCGACACCTACCGCTCGTCGGGCGCCGGCGGGCAGCACGTCAACAAGACGGACTCGGCGGTGCGCATCACGCACACTCCGACGGGCATCGTGGTGCAGTGCCAGGCCGAACGGAGCCAGCACGCCAATCGTCGTACCGCAATGAACCTGCTGCGGGCGCGGCTGCACGAGCTACAGCGCCAGAAGCGGCAGGAGGAGGTTGACGCCTTGCGCGGCGAGCGCAAGGAGATCGACTTCGGAAGTCAGATCCGGTCCTACGTGATGCAGCCCTACCGGATGGTGAAGGACCACCGAACAGACGTTGAGACAGGTGACGTGGACTCGGTGCTACACGGGGATCTCAACCAGTTCATCCGACCCTATCTTCTGGAGTTCGCGTCACAGAGAGGTGACGAGCAATGAGGCTCATCACCGCAACCGTGGCGATGTCCCTGGTGGTCGTGCCGGTGCTGGCGGGGACGACCACCACTGAGCTGACCACCGCCAATGCGCAACGCCAGGAGACCTCCTTCGGCGACCTGACCGCCGACGCCCTCGTCCACGCCGCCAACACCACCATCGCGTTGGTGCCCGCCGTCTCCTTCAAGAGCGGGACGATTCCGGCCGGCGAGGTCACCGGGGATGCCGTTCGGGAGCTATTGACCAAGCCCGATGAGCCGTGGGCGGTGGTGACGCTCACCGGGCAGCAGCTCAGAGAGACGCTGGAGCGGAGCGTCTCGCGCGCACCGCAACCGCACGCGGGCTTCCTGCAGGTCTCCGGGATTGTGCTGACCTACGATCCCGACAGGCCTCGGAATTCCCGCATCGTCTCGCTGACCGTCAGTGACGCTGAGCTGAAGCCCGACGGCGAGTACGACGTTGCCATGCCCCTCTCGCTGGCCAAGGGGGGGACGGGCTATTTCACCATCTTTCGGGAGGACATCACCCGCAGCGGCTCCAAGGGGCTGGCTGACGTGATCCTGGACTTCGTGGAGGCCCAGGACGAGAAGTCCATCAGCAAGACCGGCCAGGGACGCATCAACGTGGCCGGCTGATCGACGGACCTATGAGTGAGTACGCCGGGGCCGGGGCACGAGCGTGTCCGGCCCCGCCTTGCTGATCCCTGCACCACCCACGTCTTGAGAGAGTCCTGCAACGGAGCCAAGGAGCCAAGCGAGGGACCGGCCTGCGCGGTGATTCTGCGCGACGAGCAGGTTGCACTCCGGCCCGCGGTTGATGCCGCACGAAGGACGCTTCCCAGTCCGCCAAGTCTTGTGCTGGGGCGACCGCATCGGCGGCGTGGAGCCTGTGGGAGGTCCCCTCGCCTCGCCCATGCCCTCCCACCGCTCGTATCGCTCACGGCGGTCTCTCCGTCACGGAGAACCGGCTCTCCCGCACTACGTGCATCACTCCTCGGCCGATGGCATCAGCCGCGTCGTGGACTCCACGAACATCTCCAGGAAGATCTCGGTGGGCTCAGCGGCGCCGGTGAGGTCGGCGGGAAGCGCCGCCCGCATGTCCACCTGAGTGCGTTCCATGCTCGCCACCGGCCTGCCTGCCTCGGGGTCGAACCAGGTCCGTGTGTCCGTTGTCGTGGTGCCCCTCATCCCCAGCATCTGCGCCAGCTCACCCAGCGCCTCCGACTGCACCCTGACGTTGCTGTCGAGCCGGACGCACTCGCGGCCCTCCAGCTTGATGTCGCCCTCATAGCGCGTGGTGATTGTCAGCGGGCGCTCGGTGCCCTCGACCTCTATCGGGCGGGCGGTGCCTGACCACTCATCCCCGACCCTGACAGGCTCCTCCGGGAAGGCCGCCACCTTCTGGTCGATCAGCAGGCGCTTGAGGTCCAGGCCGCCGGTCATGATCCTTCCCATTCGAGAGTTCCATGGCGACTCCCGCGCGGAGCCGGTCGGCTCCTGCAGCATCTCGAAGTCCACGATCTCTCCCCGCGGGGTCATCACGCTGCGGATCTTCATGTTCTGATTCGGCCGCGGCACCGGCTGCCCGTTCATCGTTACCGCCAGGTCCGCGACATCCACGCTGGTAAGGAGCGTGAGCTTGCCCTCCTCGTCCACGTCCTCCACGCTGACCACGGTCCGCAGCTCACCGGACATCTCGAGCGCGTGGCTCTGGCCCATCACGTGCACCGAGCCCACGCCGTCCACCGTGGTCTGGTAGGTGAGCTTCTCGCCCTCGGAGTACTTGAGGCGCAGCAGGACGGGCTCGCCGGCGGGCTGTGGGGGTTGATCGAGGGCGACTCCGCCCTCCCCTTCCTGCCCGACATCGGCCAGCCCGACGCCGCCTGGCGCGACCTCCTCGGCGGCGGGCTGGTCGGTACCCGGGTCATCGCCGTCGGCGGCGAGGCAGGGCACGGCCACCAGCATAAGTGCAACCACGACCCAGCTTACGAGACGTCGCTTCATCTGATGTCACCTCGTTCACAGCCGTCAGGTGCTCTCGCGTCCCGTCTCGTCGATCCGCTGCTTCATCATCCGCCAGATCTCCCGCGCACCGTTCACCTGCGCATCGGTGACCTGTCGCGGGCTGTATGTTGCCAGCACGTAGGCGCGGGTGAGGCGCTCGGCGCCGCGGTCAGGCAGCTGCAGCCGTGACGGGAGCCCACGAAGGAACTCCAGGGCCGTCTGCTCCTCGCGTCGCTCATAGCCGCTCCTGGCCGTGTAGGCCTGGAAGGCCCGGTACACGTACCTGATGACCTGGGCCGGCGCCAGATCGGCGTCCAGCCCACGCTCGAATATGTCGACGAAGGGATCCTCGGGAAGGTTCCCCTGCGCAGGGGCCCCGCGCCGGGGCAGACTCAGGCTCGACAGCAACTGCGCCAGCCGCTGCCACATCCTGGAGAGAGCCAGTGCCACGTAGCCGGGGAGGCGCCGCAGCGCGCGCCAGATGCCGGCGCGGTGCGCCCAGAGGAAGTACAGGGCCGCCAGCGCTGCCGCCAGCAACAGCAGCCACAGCAGAATCCGGCCCGTGACTCCCAGGTGCGGCTGACCTACCGTGGGCCGCGGGGCGGGTTGCTGCCGGGCGCTACTGCCCCGCTCGCGGCTTTGGCCCTGACCGGAGCCCCGGCCGCGGCCCCGTCCTTCGCCTCCTCCTTCGGCGCCCTGGCCGATCGCGGTGCTGGCTCCCCCCTCACGGGGCTCCTCGCCCTCCTCGCCGCCGCCGTCTCGTCCCTGGTCATCGCCGGGGCCGGGCCGCTCTCCGCCCTCCTCCCGGCCGAGCCCGCGGTCCTCACCCTCCCCCGGCGCGCTGCCCTCCGGACCGAGGCCCTGGGCGGGGCCCTGCTCCATCCCGGGCCGCCGGTTGTCAGTCAGCCACGGGGGCACCTGGACGAACTGCGGCTCGGCCCCCGGGGTGCGCAGTCGGGGCATGGAGGCGGAGAAGATGACGATGAGGAAGACCACGAGGGCGCTGGCGATGATCCAGGCGGGTGTGACGGCCGGCGCCAGGGAGATCCCGCGCCGGCGCACCTGCATGCGAAGCGCCGAGAGGTTCGTCAGCGCCAGCACCAGCAGCGCGAAGAGCACATAGGCACCCATGCACCAGAAGGCCACGCGGGCATGCTCCCCCTCCCCGCCGATCGTCTTCTGACCGATCGCGAAGAGCACCAGTGCGGCCAGCGATACCCACAGCACCAGCCTCCCCGGATGCTGCGGCCGGACCCGGGCGTGATCGACCTGCTCGTCAGGCTGCCGGTCCTGGGAGTCGGGGTAGCGCCACTCCTCGGCCAGCAGCGTCCAGAGGCCGCCCTCGAGCTGCGTCTCGACGTTCTCCTCCAGCGTGGCCTCGCGCGTGACGGCGCTGGCCGCCCACCAGACCATCCCCACGAGTGCCCAGTTGAACAGCAGCGCCAGCCACCGGCCCTGATCGGCGCCGCCATAGAAGGCCCCCGAGCGGCCGGTGTAGACGTAGACGAAGAGGGCCATGGCGCCGGCCAGCAGCGCCGAGTAGTAGCCCGCGATGGCCGCGCCGCCGTACTTGGTGCGGATGCGCGCGATGCCGATGCAGGCCAGCAGGAACCAGAACACCACCCAGCGCAGCGGACCTACGACCTGCGGGCCGGCGAGCGTCGCGCGGACCTCGATGAGGTAGTACAGAAGGCTCCCCAGCAAGCCGAAGACGCAGATCGGGATGGCGACCTCGGTCAGCCAGTCGAACTGCGGCAGCGGCTCGCGCTCCCAGCCCCCTGGCTCCTCCCACTGGCCGGGCGCCGGCGGCTGCCTGGGTGCCTGTTGCTCAGAGGCCGATGACACCAAGCTCCTCCTCGCTGCCCACGTGGATGGGCCGGATGCCCTCCGACTCCAGCATACCCCGCGCACGGGCGTAGTTGGCCTCGTTGGCCACGATTATGCAGACCACCGTGAAGCCGGAGTTGCGCAGTTCCACCAGTCGCGGCAGCAGCTCGCGGGAGACGCCGGGGGCGATGACCAGCGCCGTCGCCTCCCGCGGCCATCCCTCGTACTCCTCGTTGATCAGCTCCGGTAGCGTGAGCGCGTCCGAGAGCCGCAGCCGGGCCAGCGAGCGCATGATCAGATGCAGGTTGTGCTCGCCGCGCCCGACCGGAATGCGGACGGGCGAGAGGCGGTCAGTGCGCTCGCGCTCGGCCAGCATCTGGTAGATTCGCTGGCGCGTGGGGGCGGAGATGCGCTCGATCTCCTCGGGCATGATGTCTGCGGCATCGCCACCGTTGGTCACCAGCCCCACCTGCTGCTTGCGATCGGTCAGGTGGGAGGCGATGGAGGCCGCGGCCGTCACCGCCAGCTCCGAGCGCGCACGGTCGCCGTCCCACGCGGCACGGCCGAAGTCCAGGATGATGTTCGCGCCCACCAGCGTGGAGTACTCGTAGACGCGCGAGTGCAGCTCGCCGGTGCGGGCGGTGGCCTTCCAGTGGATGCGCCGCAGCGGGTCGCCGGTGCGGTACTCCCGGACGCCGGCCAGCCGCGTCGGGTCCTCCACCAGCCGGCGCTTCACCACCGTCTCCCCCATGGGGCGGGAGGTGGGGATGGCGTACTGCTCCAGAGGCACCACGCGCGGGTAGACGGTGAGGTAGGTGGGATGCGAGCCGGTCGCGAAGCGGCGGGTGAGGCCGAAGAAGTCCCCAGTCTCAAACATCACCGGCCCCACGCGGAAGTAGCCCCGTCGGCTGCACCGCAGGCGGTACTGCAGGCGCACCGAGGCGAAGGGCATCAGCAGCACCGCGCGCGCCCAGGTGCCGGCGACCTCCAGGCCCCGTGGAAGGATGTCCTCGGCGACCAGCCAGATGGTGGGCAGGAGCTTGTTGTTGCGGACGGGGACGGTCACGATGATGTCGTCGCCGATCTCGGCATCGCGGTCGGTCACATGCCGCTCTGTCACCAGCCCGTCCAACGCCGACCAGGTCATGAGGTAGGCCACGAGGCTGACCGCGCCCAGCGCGTAGAGGGCGAAGGCGAAGAAGCTCAGGCGCATAACCACGGCGGCGAAGAGGAAGCCCACCGCGACCAGCAGCAGCACCACCCGTTGCCAGTTGATGGCGCGGGTCATCGTGAGTGCCGTCGATCCTCCGTGTCGTCATTCACACGTGCGCGACCTGTCCTGAGCTTACCCGCTCACGCCCTCTCCACCGGCGCCGGGATGCTGCCCACCACATCGTCGATGATGTCCTCCACCACCCGCCCCCGCAACCGGGCCTCGGATGAGAGAATCACGCGGTGGCACAGCACCGCCTCAGCGACGTACTTCACGTCATCGGGCAGCACGAACTCCCGGCCCTCCAGCGCCGCCAGGGCCTGCGACGTCCGATACAGGGCGATCGACGCCCGCGGCGAGGCCCCCAGCGCCAGCTCATCGTGCCGGCGGGTGGCGTGCACGATCCGCACCAGATACTGGCGCACCTTCTCGTGCACGAAGACCTCGCGGATCTCACGCTGGGCCTGCACGATCTCCGCCGCCTCGGCCACCTGTCCAAGCTCCCGCAGCGGATGGGCGAGCTTGATGCGCTCCAGCATCTCGTTCTCGTCGGTGAACGAGGGGTACCCCATCGACAGCCGCATCAGGAACCGGTCGAGCTGGGCCTCCGGGAGGGGGAAGGTGCCCTCGTGCTCGATGGGGTTCTGGGTGGAGATGACGAAGAACGGCTCAGGCAGCTCGCGCGTCACGCCGTCCACCGTGACCTGTCGCTCGGCCATGGCCTCCAGCAGCGCCGCCTGGGCGCGTGGCGTGGCGCGGTTGAGCTCATCGGCCAGGACGATCTGATTGAGGATCGGGCCGGGCTGGAACTGGAACTCGACCGTCTTCTGGTTGAAGATGGACACGCCCGTGATGTCGGAGGGCAGCAGGTCCGGCGTGCACTGGATGCGCGCGAAGGAGCAGCCCAGCGAGGTGGCCAGCGACCGCGCCAGCATGGTCTTGGCCACGCCGGGCACGTCCTCCAGCAGAACGTGCCCGTCGCACAGCAGGGCGATGAGCGTCAGTCGCACCGGCCGCCGCTTGCCGACGATGACGCGCTCGATGCTCTCGACGATCCTGTGCCCCAGGCTCGCGACATCGGCCACTGGCGTCACTCCCAGTCCGCGCGCGTCTTGCCGAGGGGATCAATGGTCCGGCGTCCGGCTGCATGCCCCCGTGGGTTCAGCGCTGTTCGTCGGCAGGCCCGGATGGCTCCTCAGGACCACGCCCGGCGATCCCTTCGTTGACCTGGTCGAAGGACGTGCTGGCTACAGCCGACAGGTCGTCCGCCTCCAGTGTCGTGATCGCACCGTTCTCCTCGTAGACGCAGAGGCGACATCTGGCCCCCGCCTGGTCGAAGATCTCGGCTTCATCCGACCAGCGTCCGCCTTCCACTCGACGGAGTAGCTCGAAGATGAGACGGTGGTGCGAGCCCCCTGACGCACGATAGCCCTCCGCTGCCATCACCGCCTGCGCGGCAGCCCCCGCGCCACATCATACGCAAGCTCGTAGCAGATGTCAGCCATGACAGAGGAAGACCGAGTATGACGCAGTCGGATATGCCCGGTTCCGAGGATGCCCCTGATCTCACGAGGCGTGGGCCTCGACGGTCGTATGCTCCCCTCGCGCAGCAAGTCGCCGCAGGCCGTCGATATCCGCCTGCGACATGAATGGCGCACGAACCTCAGCCCCCGATCGGCGTGGGGTAGATCATCTCGGACCACCACCGGAGGCTGTCGAGAACGAGGTCGCAGAAGGCCTTCCGGGTGATGGGCGTGACGAGATCGGGATGCCGACCGGAGCGTCCCAATCTGTAAGCGACTTGCGACGCGAACCTCTCGAAGCCCCCGGCATCGATCAGCCCGCCGCGACCATAGCGCGCGCTCACGGCCGCCTCGGTGCGCATGACCACGTAGGCCGCGCCCGCCGGCGTGATGGGCCTGTCGCCATCGAGCAGCAGGAACAGCCGACCGCCTTCGGGCCTCTCTGAGATGGCAAGCGC
>JBNGDZ010000051.1:11610-15412 GCA_049975765.1 Armatimonadota bacterium | reverse complement strand
CGCTGGCCGAGCTGTGGCGCTTGCGACGGGACACCGTGGCCAGCTATGTCAAGGCGGCGCGGCGCGTCGGCGATATGCTCGATATTGCCCACGCAGATCTCTCGCTGGAGGCTCTCGATGCGAGCGAGACCTTCCCGCAGCTAGAGCATGGCCTCATGGACGAGGTCCAGCTACGTCTGCGAGCAGACGAGCCCGAGGCCGTGCGCGATCTCATCGAGCGACGCAGAGAGGGATTCTGGGCTGAGCAAGAGGGCTGCACCTACGCCCAAGAGTGGGAGACCCTGGCAACGGCAGCTGACCTGCTGAGCATCGCCGAGCGCATCGAGAAGCACTTGGAGCGCGGCGAGGTCAGCGCGGCGGGCTTGGTGAACGCGTACACCCAAGGCGATGAAGCCTGGTGCAAGATCGACACGCACTATCGCCGCCTGCGAGCACAACGGCAGGCACTCGGCTCGTCCGAACTTGGGGCGGAGCTGTGGGGGCATGCTCGCGAGCGCTATGTGGCGGCAACGAACATGCTCGCCGAACGCTTTGTCGAGGCCTATGCCCAGTCCGGATACCAAGTGCAGGGAGTTGGATCACAGCGCGAGGCGTTCGCGCGCCACGTCAAGCCGGAGCTTCACTCGGTACGCACGGCTTACCTCATTGTCGATGCCCTGCGCTATGAGATGGCTGTCGAGCTTTGCAGAGATGACCGGCTATGAGGTGCGGTTGCGCCCGGCGCTAGCGGTGGCGCCCACCATCACCGTGGTCGGTATGGCCGCGTTGATGCCGCGCGCCGACAAGGCTCTCGCTGTGAAGGACGTCGGCGGAAGCATTGGCTGCCAGATCGGGGACGCGGAGCTGCGCACACGCCAAGACCGCATGGCCTACATCACCGCGGCCTCTGGGGTCAAGACAGAAACGCGCACGTTGGATGAGCTGCTCGGCCTCGGTGTCTACCAGTGAGGTGGCCTCGTCGAGGATCAGCAGGCGCGGGTCGGCCAGCAGCGCCCGCGCGATGGCGATGCGCTGCTTCTGCCCGCCGGAGAGCTTCACGCCGCGCTCGCCGATCATGGTCTCGTACTTGTCGGGCAGCTCCTCGATAAACTCGTCGGCGTAGGCCCGACGGGCGGCCTCCTCGATCTCCTCATCGGTGGCATCCAGCCGCCCGTAGCGGATGTTGTTGCGAACGGTATCGTTGAACAGGAAGGTGTCCTGCAGCACGATCCCGATCTGGGACCGCAGGCTGTCGAGCGTGACGTCGCGCACGTCCACGCCGTCGATCAGCACGCGACCCTCCAGGGGGTCGTAGAAGCGCGGGATGAGGTTCACCAGCGACGTCTTGCCTGCCCCGCTGCGGCCGACGATGGCGACCGTCTCCCCAGGTTCCGCGTCCACCGAGACCTCCTCGAGCACTATCTCACCGGTCTGGTACCGGAAGGTGACGTCCTCGACCTGCACGTGCCCGGCGGCTGGTGGCAGCGGCTGTGCGTCGGGCTTCTCCTCGACGGTCGGCTCCTCGTCCAGGAGCTGGAAGATGCGCGCCAGCGACGCAAGGGCTCGGTTGAAGACGTTGTGGACGCGCACCAGGCTGCGGATCGGGCGGTAGAAGCTCTGCATGTAAGCCAGGAAGGCTACGATAACGCCCGGTGAGGCCGCACCGTAGGCCGTCATCCGGGCACCGAAGTAGATGACCCCAATGAGGCCCAGCGTGGTCAAAAAGCCCATGGTCGGGAAGAACGTGGACCACAGCCAGATGCCCTTGATGGACGCCCGGTAGTACTCAGTGCTATCCTCCTCGAACCGCTCATACTCATGGTCCTCGCGGTTGAAGGCCTTGACGACCTGCATGCCCTCGAGGCTCTCCTGCAGGCGGGAGTTGATGTCCCCCAGTTCCTCGCGGATCCGCTCGTACAGGGGGCGGATGATGCGGGCGAAGAGGATGACGCCCACCAGGAAGATAGGCAGCGGGGCCATGCCGATCAGCGCCAGCTTCCAGTTCATCCACAGGATGATCCCGATGGTGCCCAGCACGGTGATGGAGTCGGTGATGATCGTGTCCACGCCGTGCACGACCATGTCCTCAACGCTGTTCACGTCATTGGAGATGCGGGACATGATGTCGCCGGTGCGCCGCGCCTCAAAGAAGCTCAGCGACTGACGCAGCAGGTGCCGGTAGGCGTTCAGGCGCACCTCCAGCACGAACCGCTGGCCGAGACGGTGCATGACGTTCATGCGGACGGCACTGAAGGCCTGCTGGCCGAAGTAGGCAGCGATCAGCAGCCAGCCGAGCCTGGGGAGCGGCGCAAGGTTCCGGTCCCGGATGACGTCGTCGAAGACTGCCCTGAGCACCTGTGGCGCGTAGAGACCGGCCGCAGTGCTCACCAGCATGCTGATCAGCCCGAGCAGCACGGTGGGCCAGTGCGGCCCGAGGTACCGCGCGAACCAGCCCAGCATTCGCCGGTCGGTTATCGATAGTGGCTCGACTTCTTCCTCGTCACGGTCATTCGCTCGATGATGGCCGCGGCGGCGGCCCCTGCCATGCCTCATCTGCTTCTCTCTCCTGCAATGCTCTCGCGGGTACGCGTGCCGGGAAAGCTCTTCGAGGGGGCACCCGCATCGGCAACGCGTCCCGTCCTCCAACCCCGCGGGTGAGGACGATTATACGGCGCCCGACCCCCTGATGGCAAGTCGCGCGGGCGCCGGGTAAGTCAACACTCACGCGAGACGATAACGGAGGGCACTGTGTTCACGCGAGGTTTGCCCCGGCCCTCACCGGATCAGCCGCACCCAGTTGAAGCCGGGGCCGATGTAGGCGGTCCCCCCGCCGACATCGTCCATCAGCCCGAAGCTGGTGTCCACGTCCTGCCGCTCAAGCTGCCGGCGCTCCCGGACCCGTGACAGGAGGTTCTCGGCCTCCCGCAGGCCCGGCTCCATTGACAGCACGGCCCGGAGGTGCTCCTCAGCCTGCTCGTAGCGGCTGTGCGAGGCGTACGCCGAGGCAAGCGCCATCCGCACTGGGATGAGTCCCGGATCGTCGTGAAGGACCTCCTCCCAGATGTCGATGGCCTCCTGCACCCGCCCCTCCTCCGCGGCGATCGCGCCGAGGTGGATGCGCGCCGAGAGCTGGACCTCGTCGCGCTCGGTCAGCTCAACAGCCCTCGCCAGTGCCTGAGATGCCTCCCGGCGGCGGCACAGCGCGGCCAGCGACACACCGAGGTCATGCCAGGCGTCAGCCGCGCCGGGGTCGAGCTGCACCGCCTGGCGGTACTCCTTGACGGCCTCGTCGAAGCGGTTGGCCACCGCCAGCACGTCCCCCAGCTCGTTGTGAATCTGCGCCTGCCGCGGCTTGCGATCTATAGCCCGGCGATAGGCCTTCTCCGCCGCCGCCAGGTCACGCTTGGCGAGCAGCCGGCGCCCGTGGGTCTGGAAGTAGTCGATGCTCTCGTTCTCCTCGAGGGCCTCCCGCAGCACCAGGCCACAGGCCAGGCAGACGCGCCCGGCGGGGCTGACCGGCCGCCGGCAGGCCGGGCAGACGCGAACGCTGGGGCCCGGCGCAAGGGGGATGCGATCCTCATCCCGCACCTCCTCCCGCGCCAGGCGCGAGAGTGACGAGCGTGTCGGGGCGCCCTTGAGCATATCCGCGAAGGCGTTCACGCTGCCGGGCCGGTCCGAGACCTGTGGGGAGATGGCGGCGGCGATAGCGCTGCGCAGCCTCGGAGGGGTGGCCTCCGGAAGGTGGCTCATGTCAAGCGCCTGCGGCTCCACCCTGTCCGGCGCCTCAGCCCCGACCTCCAGGTAGGAGAAGCGGCTGTCACCG
>JBNGDZ010000051.1:0-11600 GCA_049975765.1 Armatimonadota bacterium | reverse complement strand
AGACGATGGTGATGGTCCCGCGCTCCGTGTCGGCGTCGGCAATGGTCAGGGGGACGCCGCCAGCGAGCACCGTGTAGAGCAGCACCCCCAGGCTGTAGATGTCCGAGGGGGGGTGGATGATCCCCTTCTCGCGGAACTCCGGGGCGAAGAAGACCGCGTGGCGAGCGGTGTACGGGGGCCGCTGGCGGACGGAGTTGCCGTAGAGCGCCGCAATGGCGAAATCCGTGATGCGCACGCTCCCGTCCGGCATCAGAAACACGTTCTCGGGCCGGAGGCTGGTGTGGTAGACGCAGCGCTGGTGCGCGTACATGAGTCCGATGCAGAGCTGTCGGGCCAGCCCCACGGTCTCATAGGGATCCAGGGCCCCCTCCTGGGCCATGACGTCGGCAAGGGACCTGCCTGCCACCACCTCGCCGATGATGGCCACGTGCTCCCCGTGCATGGCCACGTGGGAGATGTCGGCGATGGCAGGATGGCTGAGCGCGACCACGACGCGCACGATGCGGTTGAAGACGCGTCCGGGGCGGCCCTTCGCGGGCTCGTGCAGGCGCTTGAGGGTCAACCGCTGGCGCTTCTGTTCGTGCAGTACCGCGAACACGGTGCCGTGCGGCCCCTGCCCGATCACATCCTGGACCAGGTAGGGACCCACGCGCACAACCGAGTCATCATGACTGCGCTCAGCCATCGTCTCACGCGATACAGGAGAGGATGCAGGTCTGACGGGTATGAGGATGATTCGCCGTGAGCCCTCGCCATGCCTCCCCTGAAGGAGGTCCCCACGCCCGCGGCGAAGCTTCCCCCGACTTCCCCATCGAGCAACACGGTGGAGGCCCGAGATGCCCCTGTGCCCTATCTGCGGCACCCGCGTCGATGAGGACGCCAACTTCTGCCCCGAGTGCGGCGCCAGTCTGGCCCAGGAGGAGACCTCCCAGGCGGTGCGCGACATGGCCCAGGAGTATGCCAGCCAGGTGCGCGAGAGGCCCGAGGACACCGCCGCCCGCTACGGCCTGGCGCTGGCGCGCATGTACGAGCGCAAGTGGGGTCAGGCCGCCGAGCAGTTCCAGAAGGTCCTGGAGCTGGAGCCGGAGTACGCCGACGCGCACGCCAACCTGGCGGTGTGCATGGCTCGCCTGGGCCAGCCGGAGCGAGCGCTGGAGGCCGTGGAGCGCGCCATCGAGCTGGAGCCCGACAAGAAGCGCTACCGGCGCATTCGGCGGCAGCTCACCGGCCGCACGCACTGAGCCCGGCCGCGCGCCTCAGTAGCTGGGCTCCTCCGGGCGACCCCCGGTCGCGGCGGAGCGATCGGCGGCAAGGCAGACGCGGCTCGTCCGGATGCCGTCGGCGATGTTGGGCGCGCAGTCCCGGCCCTGCAGGATGCACTCAACCAGATGGTCGATCTCCTGCTGGAACGGGTGATGCTCCACGTCGCCGCTTGAGGGCGTAACGCACGGGATCGCGAAGTAGTCCTCCTGCTGGGGCGCCAGGACGCGGCTGAAGACCTCGTTGCCCAGCGCAGTTCCCTCGCTGCCCATCACCGCCACGTTGAAGCGGTAGGGCGAGACGATCTCCAGGATCGCGGAGATCTTGCCTATGGCGCCGCTCTCAAACTCCACCGTGCACACGGTGGCGGTGTCATAGTCGAAGCCCAGCGAGGGGTTGAAGTGCGAATGGGCCGTGACGCTCGCCACCTCACCCATGAAGTTCCGTGCCATGTCCACGGCATGGCAGCCGCCGGTGAGCATGGCGCTGCCGGCCAGCTCCCGCCGCGCCAGCCACCGGTCGGCGCGAATGACCTCTCCGACGCCATGCCAGTAGTCGGTCTCGCAGTAGAACAGCTCTCCCAACGCGCCGCGCTCCACCAGGTTCTTGACGTTGACCACCTGCTGGTTCCACCGCAGCACGAAGCTCACGACGCTGGTGACGCCGGCCGCCTCGACCGCCGCGCCCAGCTCGTCGAGCTCCTCCTCGGTGATGGCGACGGGCTTCTCCAGGCAGATGTGCTTGCCGGCCTGCGCGGCGGCGATGGCGTCCGATGCGTGCAGGAAGTTGGGCGTGGTTACTGAGACGATGTCCACGTCATCGTCGGCCAGCAGGGCTTCGTAGTCCGGGTAGATGCGGCAGTCCAGGCCCATCTGCTCAACGAGCCTCTCCGCGCTGGCCCGCGTCCGGCTCGTGACGCCCACGATGCGCACGTGGGGGTTGCGCATGTAGGCCCTGGCGTGCTCGGTGGCCACCCACCCGCAGGCGTTGATGGCCGCGCCCAGAGGCTCGCTCATGCTCGATCCCTCCGTGTCTGCGCCTCACTCATCGTCCATCAGGAAGGTGACGACGGCCACCTTCTCGTACTCGTCGTCCTCGTCCCCGAAGAGCAGGGCGAGGATCAGCAGCACGAGGGCGCCGGCGGCCAGCAGACAGCCGCACCCGCAACTGGTCCCGCAGCACTTCCCCATGATGGCCGATCTCCCCTGTCTCGTCAGCTTCCCGGCGCGCGGCGGTGCGCCTTACGGAGCGATGCGCTGCACCTCGACGGTGAAGTCCTCGTCGGCGACGGAGACCAGCAGGTAGTGGTAGAAGCCGCCGCGCGCGGGCTCGGCGTAAAGCGGCGCACCGGCGCCGCCGGTGATGAAGTAGTGAATGCCGTCCCGCTCCTGGTGGTTGTAGAGGTGCTCGTGGCCCGCGAAGACGCAATCCACGCCGCCCTCGACGAACAGGTGGTGCAGGGCGTCGCGCTCGGACGGGTGGGCGTCCATGGACGAGCCCACGTGGCCGTCCACCGGGAAGAGCGGCCGATGGAGGGCGACGAAGGTGAGCTTCGCGTCCCGGCTCTCCGCCAGGTCCTGCTTCAGCCAGGCGAGCTGTGTGTCGGAGAGTCGCCCCTCGGACCCGACCGTTTCGCTGTTGAGGATGATGAAGTGGCAGCCCTCATAGTCAAAGGAGAAGTAGAGGCGCTTGAAGTGCTCGATGAAGATCTCCGCATTGCGCCGCACGCCCGCGATGTCATGGTTGCCGGGTGCGAGTGCTAACGGGATGGCTCGCCGGGCCTGCAGCGGGGCGAGGCCTGCGAAAAAGCCCTCCCACTGACGGCGGACCGTGGACTGGTTGGTGGAGCCCTCGATGTAGTCGCCGGTCCCGATGACGAAGGGGACGTCGAGGCCGCCGACCTCGGCGGCGAAGGCCTGCAGGATCGGGCTGTACTCCGCGTTCCCTGGCCGGCAGTCCCCGAACACCGCGAAGGTGAACGAAGGCGTCTCCGGCGCCGCCGGCGGCTGGGCCAGGCACCCGGAGGCGATCGTCAGCAGGGCAAGTGCGAGCAACGCTGACCTGAGCGTCCGCATGGACATCACCAGAGCCATAGGGAGCTGTTCGCCGGTAGCTGTTTGCTGTTAGCTTGTAGCTTGCGGCTTGCGGCTCCCTCAATACAGCTTCGCGATCTCGTCCTGATCGTAGCGGGGCAGCTCGCACCAGTTCAGGCCGCGGCGGATCATGATGCCCCTCTCGGGCTCCACCACCTCGCCGATGTCGGCGCACTCCACGCCCTTTTCGCGGACGGCCTCGGTAATGCGCTCTGCGTCGCCGGGGGGCGCCGCGATGAGCAGCGACCCGGAGCCGATCAGCCCCAGGGGCTCGATGCCCAGCGCCTCGCAGAAGCCCTCCGTCTCGGGGTAGAACGGGATCTGATCGTGAGCGACCTGGATGCCTGTGTCGCTGGCCATCGCCAGCTCGTGCAGGCCGGTGGCGATCCCGCCCTCGGTGGGATCGTGCATGGCGTGCACCTGGCCGGCGCTCACCGCCGCCCGGGCCTCGGCGAGCACGCTGATGCCCGGGTCGTGGAGCATCCCCGCGGCCTGCCGCACGGTCTCCTCATCGAAGCCCCGGTCGATCAGCTCCTGCCCCATCTCCCGGGCGATGATGCAGGTGCCCTCCACCGCCACGCGCTTGGTCAGCAGCAGCCGGTCGCCGGCCTGCGCGCCGTCGCTGGTGACCAGGTTCTGCTTCTCCACCTCACCGATCATCAGGCCCACCAGGATGGGGCGCCCCAGGTCGTAGGTGACCTCCGTGTGGCCGCCCACGAGGGCGATACCCAGGTCCCGGCAGGCCTCGTCAATCTGCTCGAAGATGGTCCGCACGAGCGTCTCATCGCTCTGCTCGTCGGGCAGCAGGAGGGTGGCCAGGAACCACCGGGGGAGGCCGCCGCTGGTCGCCACGTCGTTGGTGTTGACGCAGACCGCGTAGTGCCCGATCTCGTCGGTGGCGAAGGTGATGGGGTCGGTCTTGGCGATGAGGTAGCTATCACCCTCCCCCCACTCCAGCACGGCCACATCGCGGCCGATGCCGGGGCCCACGATCACCGCTGGGTCGTCGATGTGCAGGCCGCCGAGCAGCTCGGCCAACAGCTCCGGCTCCAGCTTGCCCACCGGGAACCGCTGCCGCATGGGCTAATGCTCACCCTCCAGGCACAGGACCTGTGCGACCGCTGCGGCGGAGGGCAGGATGACGTCCGCCCCGGCCTCCTCGAACTGCTCCCGGGTGGTCTTCGCGGTCAGCACGCCCGCCGTCCAGGTCCCGGCGGCCCGGCCCACCTCGATGTCCGTCACGTGGTCACCGACCATCAGCGCCTCGCCGGGCGCGAGCCCCAGCGCCTCCAGAGCGTCGTGCAGATGCGCCGGGTCCGGCTTGACGCATTCCACATCCTCGCGCGTCAGCAGCACCTCATGGGGCAGCGGGTGGCGCTCCATCACCGACTGGACCCCCACGCGGCAGTTGCGGGTGATGATCCCCACACGTCGGCCGCAGCGATGAAGCCGCGCGAGCGTCTTCTCGACTCCGGGGAAGGGCACCGCCACGGAGGTGAAGACCAGCTCCACCTCCTGCATCGCCCGCTCGGCCTCCTCCAGGAAGCGGTCGCGCTCGGATGGGTCGTCGAGCAGCGAGAGGGACTGGTCCACGATCTCGAGGATGTAGCGCCTGGCGTCGAGGTGGTCTGCCAGCCCCCACCGCTCCGCGACGTCCAGCACCCGCTGGCGCATGAGCGCGAAGTCGATGTTCGTCTCCGCCAGGGTGCCGTCGAAGTCGAAGATCACGCCCCGGATGGCGGCGGGGTCGAAGTCCGTCAGGATGACCGGTGTCGTCTCGGTGCTCATGTGATGAATATCGGTGACGCCCAGGCCATCTCACCATCCGCCTGGGTGATGCGCAGGTAGTAGAAGTCGCCCGGTCGCGGCCGGCTGCTGTCCGCAAACTGCGCCCTTAGGTGCTCGCCGCCCGACGTGGCGCTGTCGATGACCTGGTTGGTGCGCACGAGCTCGCAGTGGCGGATGGCGGCGGTGCCGATGACCTCCGCGGTCACCTCTACGGGGCCCGAGAGGTCGCCGGCGGGCACCTCCTCGCCCATCACCGCCTCCCCCAGTGAGAAGCGGACGATGATCCGCGCGCCCGTGGTGCCGTAGCAGCGGCGGGCCCGCAGGGCATCGAACACGGAGTCCCCACTCAGCCCCTCCGCCCACACGCCCGTGATCCCCGGCGGCCAGAGGAGCTCGGACTCGGCGATCAGGTCCCTGCCGTGTATCAGGGGCCTGGCGGGGCGGCCGTCATGGGCCTCGGAGCCGGCCGTGAAGCCGAAGCGGTAGCCGCGGGCCAGGCCATCCTGCAGGTGATGCCCCCGGGCCTCGGCGGTGCCGAAGTAGCCTCCGGTGGCGATGTACCGGATGGGGTAGGGCTCGCCCATCCTCTCGGAGCTGCCCCAGATGGAGTAGACCTCGCAGCAGCGCTCAAGCTCCGGGTCGAAGTAGTCCCAGTTCATCCATGTATTGCCGCCGCCACGCGCCGTGTGGTGCGGCACGGCCAGCACATCCTCCACGTTCACCGCCTCACGCAGCCCGGCATACAGCCCCGGCGCAGTGTGGGTCGGCTGCTCGCGGCATCTGAGCAGAGGCACCTGCCCGCCGCCGGCGGCCTCACCGCTGCGGTAGACCACGTGCCGGTGCCCGTAGTTCATCGCCAGCCCGCCCGAGTCCCCCCACTCGTACCCCGGGAAGGCCACGAACCGGCCCTCCTCGGTCAGCTCGTCGCAGGCGGCGATGGTCTCCTCCCACTCGCGGTCCGCCAGCTTCAGGTCGTGGTCCGTGACTGAAGCGAAGTGCACGCCGGCCACGTCCCTGGCCCAGGTCAGAGCGGCGTCCACGGTGGCCGGCCCCATGAGCTCATCGGCCTCGCTGATGGTGGCCTGGGCGCGCCGCTCCCGGATGTGCGAGTGGATGTCGCCCCAATAGAGCTTGCGTTCGGGCTCCCGGGCCGCCACCTCTACCGGATCGCTGATCGCCCACAGCTCCTCGCTCATCAGCGCCTCCACCCGGTAGACGCCCGGCTCGGGGGGGTCGATCTCGGCGTGGCCCAGGCCGTCGGTGAGCTCGACCTGGCCGGCCTTGGCATGGCCGCCAGGGCCTGCCAGCACCAGCGGTACCGGGCCCTGGCCGGCGGTGGCCGTCGCCCCCGTGGCGTTGCGGGCCTGGACGGTGACGGTCGCGCGGCTTCCGGCCGCGGCCGAGCTGTCAGTGACGACCCGCAGGCTCGCCACCTGCGGATCGATCAGCCGCTCGATGACCTCAGGGAGCTGCGGCCTCTCCTGCACCGACCTCGGCGCCTCCCGCTCCCGCCTCGATCTGTTCCTCGAGCTCTTTGAGAGCCTCGCTCTGCTGTACGTTCTTCTCCAGATACGTCTGGAAGTCGCCGCGGGCCCGAGCCTCCTCGGCCTCGCGATCGAGGTCGAGCACCCGCTCGATCTTCTGGCGTAGCGTCTCTATGACCTCGGGCGCGACCTCGACCTGTGGGGGCTGCTCCTCGGCGGGCGCCTCAGCGATCTGCTCGCGGGCCTCGATCCTGCCGAAGAGCTTGGCCAGCGTGGTCTCCAGGTCCTTCCCCCAAACAATGTTCTCGCCGTAGGCCAGGATGACGCGCCGCAACTCCGGCAGGCCGGTGTCCTCGGCCTCAAGGTAGAGCGGCTCGACATACAGCAGCGAGTCCGCGAGCGGTATCACCAGCAGGTTCCCCCGGATCACGCGGGAGCCGGCCTGGCTCCAGAGGGTGATCTGTTCGGAGATCTCGGCGTCCTGTGAGATGCGGGACTCGATCATCCACGGCCCGTAGATGGTGCGCCGCGGGAAGTGGTAGACCACCAGCTCGCCGTAGTGCGGCTCATCACAGCGAGCCGCCATCCAGGCCACCATCACACGCTCCTCCTGGCCTGAGAGCACCAGCGGCATCATCAGCAAGAACTCCGGCTCCTCGCCGTCGGGAAGCTGCATGACCACGTAGTAGGCCTCCATCTTCCGGCGCCCGAAGGAGTAGATCTCCGGGGGGACCGCCCACCGGTCCTCGCCCTGATAGAACACCTGCGCGTCCTTCATGTGGTAGTCCGTGTACGCCGCAACCTGGATGGCGAACAGAAGCTGGGGGTAGCGCAGGTGCTTGCGCAGGTACGGCGACATCTCATCGATAGGCTTGAAGAGGGTGGGGAAGATCTGCTGATAGCACTGCACCAGCGGGTCCTCGGGGTCGATCACGTAGTACTCAGGCACGCCGTGATAGGTGTCACAGACCACCTTCACAGAGTTGCGGAAGTAGTTGCCAAGTGGCAGGCGCCGCGCGCCCAGGCGCTGCAGGAGATGTGAGTAGGGATACCTGCCTGAGACTGTGTAGGCGTCCTCGATCCACTTGAGAGTCCCATCCTCATCGACCACCAGGTAGGGGTCGGGATCGTAGAGCAGGAAGGGCGCCACGGCCTGCATCCGCTCAGGGACGGTCCGATTGATCTGGATGCGGCTCTCAGGCGTCGGCTGGTTGGTGAACAGGATGCGCACGTCGGGGAAGAAGCGCGCGAAGAAGGCGACGCGGCGGAAGAAGTTGCTCAGCAGTACCCCACCGGTGCCATCGTAGTTGTTGTAGACGTTGTCGATCCTGTCGGCGCCGGTCTCGCCCCCGCGGGAGTAGTCCAGCTCGGACTCTTGAGTGTTCACAATGACGAACTTCTGTGTGGTGATGTCCTCGGGCGTGCCGGCGTAGCCGCGTCGCGGCTGATTGGGGCCCTGCCGCGGCTGGCCCCCTCCGGGGCCCGGTTCGGGCTCCTGGTCGGTCTGCGGCTCCTGGCCGCGCAGCGGCACCTCCGGCGGACTCGTCCACTCGATCAGTCGGGGCCGCACGCTGGCGCTGTAGTAGACCCGCGCCCCCTCCTTGGTTACCGGGATGTCCTCCATCGAGCGCGGAGGGATGTCGCCCACCCAGTAGTTGGGCAGCCCCTCGGGCCCGATCTCGTTCACCGGCGACATCGCCAGGCCGTAGCCGTGCGTGTACTTGAGGTGGTAGTTGACCCAGCGCTCCTTGCCGGGGATCTTCTCGGCGTTGAGCTGCCTGGGGGCCAGCATGACCTGACGCAGCCGCCCGTCAACCGTGTAACGATCCACGTCCACGTCCGGGAAGTTGTAGTAGGCCCGGATGGCCTGCTCCTGGTTGTAGGTGCGCTGCAGCGGGCGGTGGTCCCACAGCCGGATGTTCTCAATGGTCGACCAGTTCTGCTCCACCATATCCGCGTCCAGGTCATTCGTCGCCTCAAAGAGCTCGTCCCTGACCATGTGCGTTCCGTAGGCGAAGTTGGTGGCCTCGATATTGCGCTCGATGTACTCCTCTTCGTAGGCGAGCTCATTGGGGACGACCACCAGCTTCTGCATGGCAAGGGGATAGACCGTGCCGCCCAGCAGCGATAGCAGTATCAGCGCGCCAATGGCTCCGGCAGGGAGCCTGTAGTTGCGGGTGCTGATCGCCACCAGCGCGATGATGCCACACGCCGCCGCGGCCACCATCAGCAGCCACAGCACCGGCAGCCGGGCGTGAATGTCGGTCCACCCGGCACCGCCCAGGAAGGCCCCCGAGTTGCTCGAGAACAGGAGATTGTACTGGGCCAGGCGATAGCCGTAGATCTTGACGAAGAGCGCGGCCGCCAGCAGTCCCAGCGCGTGGGCCCGGGCCCTGGGGATGGCCTGAATGTTGTTGCCCACCAGCCGGATGGCCTCCTGATACAGGTGCACCAGGACGCTGGCAACGAAGGTCACAATCAGCGCGTAGTAGACCGAACGCCAGATGTACTCGATGAAGCGCAGCCTGAAGATGTAGAAGCCGGCGTCGTTGCCGAAGACCGGGTCGGCCTTCCCAAACTCCACGGCGTTGAGGTACTGCAGCAGCTCCAGCCAATGGCCGCTGGCCACGATCCCGGCCATCACGGCCCCGACGACGCTGAAGACCAGCAACGCCCTGTCCGCGTACTGCTCGATCTGCTCCCGCTCCTCCTCGGGCAGCAGGCGACGGCCGATAAAGGTGACATCACCCGGCAGCGGCCGGCGTGCAAAGCGCAGGTTGGCGTAGAGGAAGGCGAAGAACACAGCCCCCAGCACCACGCCGAGCACGATCTTGGTCCAGAACATGGTGCTCCATACTGCGGCCTGATCGAAGGAGTCGAACCACAGGTAGTCGGTGTATAGCGTCAGGCCCTTGGCGATCAGAATCAGGACCAGGAAGATACCCAGCAGGTACCAGACCCAGCGATTAGAGGTGTCCACTCAGCGAGTCCTCCGCTTCCTTCGCGGCACTTGGAGTCAGTACGGGGGGATGCCCGGCCACTGGTGTCGGCGAGGTGTTCAATGCGCCGGGGTCCGACCGCCCACGGACCTACTCAGACCGCTCGTCGTCAAGGTCCACCTTGTCCAGCAGGTCCTTGAACTTCTCGACGTCCTCCTCCTCCACGTCCTCGTCAATGACCTGGGCGTCCGCCAGAACATCCTCTGCGACATAGATGGGAGCGTCGGCCCGCAGCGCCAGGGCGATGGCGTCTGACGGCCGGGAATCGATCTGCAACGTCTCGCCGTTCATCTCGACATGCAGCAGGGCGTAGAAGGTCTTCTCGGCAAGCTCTGTGACCTCGATGCGCTCCAGATGCCCGCCGAGCTCCTCGATCACCGAAAGCAGGAGATCGTGTGTGAGCGGCCGGCCTATGTCCTCGCCGCTGATGGCCATGGCAATGGCCTGAGCCTCGAACAGGCCAATGAGGATGGGCAGCAGGCGCCGCTCCTCGTCGTCTGCGAGGATCACGAGCGCATGCCTGGCGGGATCGATACCCACCCGCTGGACGGTCATCCGGACCATACTCCTCCGCCTCCTCCGCGGAGCCATGACCCTCCCGTTGGCGCGCCATCGGCGGGCGTCCACAGGCCGGGGCTGTGGAGAGATCAGGCCGTGACGCGATGTCGACCGGTCCCGATGTAGGTGCCGGTCGCGGTCCCGAATAGCGTCGCCGGTCGCCATGGTCAATCGACTCGGCAACGCCTATGGCAGCGAGAAGACTATCACAGGGCCTCCGCAAAGTCAAACAGGTAACAACCACAACGACAGCCGGCGCGGATTCCGCGTGTCGGTGCGAGGCGAGGACGAGGACGCCCCCGTGCACATCCAGGCTGTGGCCGCCTGCCGGTGATCCGGCCCCGGTCCTGCCTGCACTCACCCGGTCCGCCTGCGCCTCCGAGCCAGGTACGCTACCAGCGCCGGGCCGAAGGGCCGGTCCGTCACGAACAGCTCGTGGTCGACGCCATGCCGTGCGCACCCGTCGCGCAGCCGCTCCACGTGCCGACGCATGGCCTCCTCGTACTCCTCACGCACCTCGTCGGCGTCAGTGATCAGCCGCTGGCCGGTCTCCAGGTCCTCCACGATCCTCGGCCCGCGCATGGCCAGATGCAGCTCCCCGCGCGCCAGCACCTGCATGACGATGACGTCGTGCCCGCGGCCCCGCAGCAGGCCCACCGCCTGCAGGATGGCCCTCGGCTCGCCCAGCAGGTCCGACAATACCACCACCAGCCCACGGCGCTGCAGCCCCGCGCCGATGCTCTCCAACGCCTCGCCGATGCTGCTCTCACCGCCCGGAGCCACTCGCTCCAGAGCCTCAAAGACCTGGTGCAGGTGCCCCCGACGGGTGCGCGGGGCCAGTTCCGTGCGCGCCGCGGAGTCGAAGACCGTCAGGCCCACGGCGTCGCGCTGCCGCCAGGCGACGTATGCCAGGCCGGCGGCCAGCCAGCTCGCGCAGGTGAGCTTGGTGACGCCGCGCTCGGGGTAGTCCATCGAGCCGCTGGCGTCGAGCAGCAGATGGACGGTGAGGTTCGTCTCGGCCTCGTACTGCTTCACGAAGAACCGGTCAGTGCGGCCGTAGAGGCGCCAGTCGAGGTGCCGCAGCTCGTCGCCGTGGGTGTACTGCCGGTGGTCGGCGAACTCCACGGAGGCTCCGCGGTAGGGGCTGCGATGCTGGCCCGAGTAGTGGCCCTCAACGATGGCCCGCGCTCGTAGCTCCATGGACGACAGTGAGGCAAGCAGCTGGGCGTGCACGCCCTCCGCTGCGCTGGGACCCTCGGTCACCGCTGGTGCTCTCCGTCCTCGTGCGTTTCAAGCGCTGCCAGCCGCTTGACCTTCTCCGCCAAGACCGGCGGCGGGGTCTTGTCGGGGTGCTTGTCGTAGTAGTCCTTTGCGGCTGCAGCAAGGCCCTCCTCGCCCAGAACCGAGCAGTGTACCTT
>JBNGDZ010000050.1:8221-15905 GCA_049975765.1 Armatimonadota bacterium | reverse complement strand
CGGGCGTGCGCCAGCGCTCGGGACGAATCCCCGCCAGCCTGGCGGCCCTTCGGCGGAACCACTCGAAGACCTCCCCCATGCGCTGGCGGGAGGACTTGCGCCTGATGCGTCGCCGCAACCAGCGCAGGAGCATGCCGGGGCCGAGGACAGCGCTGACGAGGGCCAGGGCCGCTGCGACGACCAGCACCGCCGTCGAGACCTTCCCCAGGACCTGCCTCGCTCGGTAGCGCCACTGGGCGCTTTGCAGCAGCGCCCAGAGGCTCTGCGTCTCCGACCGCTCGGCCACGACGTCGAACGGAACCCATCCGACGGTCGGGAAGTAGACCTCGGTCCAGGCGTGGGCGTCGCGCTGTCGGGCGATGTAGGCCTGCTCTTCGGGATCCCACGTGCCGGTCTGGAACCCCGTAGCGATGCGGGCGGGAACGCCCCCGAGCCGGCACATCACCGCCAGGGAGGTGGCGAAGAGGTCGCAGGCGCCGCGTCGGCCGCGGGTGACGAAGTAGGCGGCGGCATCGGCGTCGTCCGGGATCCGGGGGGCGCGCAGGGTGTAGACGCAGGAGCTTCCCAAGAACTCCCGGAGGGCGATGACCTTGTCGTAGGGGGTGGTGGCCTCGGCGGTGACCTCCTCCACGATCGGTGCCAGGGCCGCCTCGGCCTGCACCTGCATCTGGTCGATGTAGGTCCGGCGGATGAAGCGGGGGTAGTCCGTGGGTGTGGCTCGGAGGGCCTCCGGGTCGGTGGGGGGCATAATGGAGACGACCTCGAACTCCGAGCCCCGGGCCATCGTGAAGTCGGTGTGAAGCGCGCCGTAGGAGTCCCGGTCGGGCCTGTAGTTCATCCGCGTGCGCCGCCAGCCGCGCTCGGTGACGCGGACCCTGGCAGGCCTGGCGGCTGCGTAGACGACCTTGCTCTCGGTGGTGAGCATGGTCACGATCTGGCGGTTGGGCTCGCCGGCCCACTGCTCCCAGCCCGGGACCTCCAGCCAGCCATCCTCGGTCTCGGCGAGCCTGGCCGTGCCGCGGAGCTCGCGCGTCCAGCTGCCGCCCGTATAGTGATCGTAGACGGCCCCCCGCCACAGAGCCGGCCTTTCAGAGCTGACTCTGAGGGCGGGGGTCGGGGGCAGATTCACCGGGCCCTGGCCGACGTAGAAGGTGTTGAAGACCCCGCCGTAGGCCAGCAGCGAGCGCTGGACCCACTGGGCGTAGCGGGCCATGTCCACCGGACCGACGTAGAGGCGGGGCCCGACGAGGTGCAGCCCGGTCCCCACCGCCATGCCGAGGGCCAACAGCACCGCCACCAGCATGGTGGCGGCCACGGCCTGGGTGCGGGCGAGCTGCAGCCAGTCGCCGGCGCGCCGGGCACCGGTCATCTTCACCCGCTCGCCGACGTTGAGCAGGTGTTCGTACCCCCAGATGAAGATGACCGCGAAGATGAAGATGCCGAAGTCCACCAGCATGACGGTGTTGAGATTCACCATGCCGGTGAGAGCGAAGCTGGACAGACCGGCCACCAGCGCGAAGAGGATGTTCTGGCGCCGGGCAAGCATGAAGCAGAAGCCCACCATCATCCAGGCCAGCAGCGTGGCGATGGTCAGGTCCTCATCGGCGATGACCTCGGAGGGGTAGAGGATCTCCACCAGCGGGATCGGTGCCATGCGCTGGGCGAGGGCCGCGATGGCAACGGCGACCACCACAATGCCCACGATGGTGCTGGAGATTCCCCGGCTGCCCAGCAGGGCGCTGGTGAGCACGCCGACGATGACCGCCGTGTGCAGCAGCAGCTCGAAGGCCGGCTCCTCCACCGCATTGGTGAGGCCGGCGGCGGCGGCGCTGCAGGCCACAGCGCCCGCCACAAGCAGCGGGCCCACGCGCCCCAGATAGCCTCGCTCAGCCGCCACGCCGCACCCTCCTCATGGCCACCGGCAACTCGCCGGTGGACTCGAGTAGCCACGTGTCCACGCCGCGGTCGGCCAGCCGGGCCGCGAGCTCGCGAGGCTTCATGCGATCGGCGCGAATCCGGGCGTCGCCGGGGACCTCGACCACCATCCAGGAGACTATGTAGCCACGGTCGAGCAGATCGGTGACGACCCTCAGCGGCTCGCTGTCGAGCCGGGGCGAGATGATGATGGCCATGCCCCCAGCCGGCAGGTACGGAAGGTGCTTCGCGATGACCTCGGCCACCGACTGACGACCGTCGGCGCTGGCCCGCGCCAGGGCGTCGAAGAGCCGCAGGCGCTGGCGGGGATCGGCGGAGGGAGGGACGCTGTGGTCGTGCTGGCCGGCCGCGACCAGCCCGACGCTGCTGCCGCGCTCGAGAAGCTGTGCGGCCACGGAGGCCGCCAGCTTCACGGCGCGCTCGATCGTGGCGGCGTCGCCGTCGCCGCGATGATGGGCTCGCTGCAGGTCCAGGACCACGGTGGCGTCGAGAGCCTCGGCGCGCTCATACTGGCGCACAATGAGCTGACCCCGGCGGGCCGTGGCCTTCCAGTCCACCCGCCGCAGGTCATCGCCGGCCACGAAGGGGCGGGTGCCGTAGAACTCGGTGCCCTCGCCGCGGAAGCGCCGCCGGGGCTGCTGGGGGGCGCGAAGCGACATCGCGCGATCCCACACCGGCGGGATGCGCTCTGGAGTGGGATGCACCACCAGCTCGTCGGGCTGGCCGGCATCGCGGCGGAAGCTGTACATGCCGATGAGGTCGGAGTGCTCCAGAACCGCGGGGCCCAGCTCATAGACCCCGCGGCGGCGGGCGCGAAGCGCGTACTCCACGGTGAACTGCTCGTCGGCGGCCAGGCTGGGGACCAGCGTCCGGCCGCCGCCGACCGCCTCCAGGCCGTCCGGGAGCCTGTCGCCAACGGTGAAGAAGTACCGGCGCCACACGCCCTCGTTGCGCAGCGTCAGCCGCACCCGCCGCTGCTGGCCCTCCTTCATCAGCCCCGGGGCCTCCCGGCGAACCGACAGTGCGCTGAGGGTGCCGCGCGAGAGATACCACGAGACCGGTGCCAGCAGGGCCAGCACGGCAAACATGATGTAGAGCTGTCTGATGGCCAGCACCAGGCCCACCAGCAGCAGGAATATCGAACCGGCTATGAGGACGTGCTTTTTTGCGAATTCCATTGGGTTAGCGACGAGCGACGGGCTACGAGCCAAAGGCTTTACGGCAACGACAGCAACTGCCACGGGCAAGAGCAACGGCAGACGCGCCGCGAGCAGTGACGCGCGCGATGGGAGCCCGGCGGCGCTCCCATGTGCGGCGACGGCGCCGCTACGCGGCCGGCAGCAACAGCAGCTTCAGGCCCGCGGCCAGCAGGAAGGCCGCGATCACCAGCCGGAACCGCTCCTGCGGGATGCGATCCACGATGCGCTCGGCCGCCTTCGCGCCGACGAGGGATGCCGGGATGAAGGCCAGCATCCCCCACATCAGCGTCGGCTCAAGCCGCGTGCCCTCGAAGATGTAGGTGCTGATACGCACTGAGTCTATGACGATGGCGATGGCGCCGGAGGTCGCGATGTAGACGGCCTTGTGCAGATCAAAGGCGGCCAGGAAGGCGCCGCGCACCGCGCCGCCCACTCCGAAGATACCCGCCAGAAAGCCCGAACATGCCCCGCCGGTCGCCGCTACCGGGGTGCTGTCCGGAAGCTGGAAGGATGACCTCGCGAACAGAAAGACCACGTAGATGAGCAGAAAGCCCCCGAGCACCCGCGACATCAGCTCCTCAGGCGCGGACACGGAGAGCTTCGCGCCCACGAAGCTGAAGAGCACCCCGGGAATGCCGAATGCCAGCCACAGCCGCCACCGGACACCGTGCTTGAACAGCCAGATCTTCCAGACGTCGCCGAACCAGTGGACGATACCCACCAGCAGCAGCGTCTCGGGCAGCGGGAGGACCATCAGCAGCACCGGAACCATGATCGTGGAGGTCCCGAAACCGCTGAGTGTGCCCACGCCGCCGGCCACGATGGTCAGCAGCGTGATCCACGCGATCTCCAAGCCCAATCACCACCACAAGCGTTGTTGCTTCGGATCCGCCAACACTCAGGCCGTCGGCGCGGGCACGCTGCGCAGAAGCTCGCCGATGACCTTCTGCGCCTGCAGCCCGTGTATGCTCTGCTCGGACTTGACGATGAGCCTGTGCGCCAGCGCGGGCTCCGCCACGCGCCTGATGTCATCGGGCTGCACGTAATCGCGGCCGCGGATTGCAGCCAGGGCCTGGGAGCAGCGCAT
The DNA here is from genome assembly GCA_049975765.1 of Armatimonadota bacterium. Classification (GTDB taxonomy): domain Bacteria; phylum Armatimonadota; class Zipacnadia; order Zipacnadales; family UBA5352; genus JAYENL01. The sequence goes on along the minus strand of JBNGDZ010000050.1, from coordinate 11,684 downwards.
CAGAGCCAGCGACCCTCGGGGGCTGGCCCCCAGGTCGAGATCGGGGTGCTCCCGGGTGTGGCCCACGATGGCCACGATATACTCCTTCAGGGACTCCTCGAGGAAGACGTCGCGCACCGCGATCTGGAGCTCTTCGGCCTCACCCTCCTCGATGACCGGTGTGACGTCCTCTATGGGGTGCACCTTGATCTGCCGCGTGAGGATCTCCACCTCATCCTCGGGGCCGGGGTAGCCCAGCGACACGCGCATCATGAAGCGGTCGAGCTGCGCCTCCGGCAGCGAGTAGGTTCCCTCGTACTCGATGGGGTTCTCGGTGGCCATCACGAAGAAGGGCCGCGGCAGCTCGTAGGTGACCCCGTCGGCGGTGACCTGGAACTCCTCCATGGCCTCCAGCAGCGCGGCCTGCGACTTGGGTGTGGCGCGGTTGATCTCGTCGGCCAGCACGACGTTCGCGAAGACCGGCCCCTCGCGGAAGATGAAGCAGTTCTCCATCTGGTTGAAGACTGAGCTGCCGGTGACGTCGGCGGGCAGCAGGTCAGGGGTGAACTGCACGCGCTTGAAGGAGCCGCCGACGGACTTGGCCAGCGTCTTCGCCAGCATGGTCTTGCCCACGCCGGGGATGTCCTCGATGAGAATGTGGCCGCCAGAGAGGAAGCCCGCGACGGTCAGCTCCACCGCCTCGTGCTTGCCCACGATGACAGTCTCGATGGAGTCGATCACCTTCTGTGCGCACTCGGTCACGTGAGACAGCTCCATGGGTCCCTCCACCCTGACGAATTGAGAGCGTGTGGGGCCGGGCGGCCACGAGCTACGACCCGCGAGCCCCCTGTGCACGGCGCGGGCGGCGAACGGCGACGAAAGCAACGGCCGGGCGCGCGAGGTGCCTGGCACCTCCCGTAGTCGCGCTCCTACAAACGGCAAGGCAGACGCCCAGCGGTCCTGAAGCCCTTTCGATGCGGACGGCTGCCGTCACGCGAGCCTGAGCTCGCGTGGAGAGGCCGGACCAATGTCCGGCCTGCTGTTTGTGCGAGCGACGAGCTACGACCCGACGGCGCACGGGGCCACCGGCGAGCTCCATAGGGCGAACGGCGGGCCGGAGGACCGTCCACTCCTGGACCGACCTGGCTGCGGCACCTCCATACGGCGGACGGCGGAAAACCGCTACATGGCGGCCTCGTAGACCGCGATGACGTCCTCTCGCGAGATCTCCCGCGGGTTGACGTGCACGTGCGCGGACTGCATGGCGTCATCGGCCATCCGCTCGATGGCCGACGCCTCCACGCCCACCTCGCCCATGGTGGTGGGCGCACCCACCTCGGCGGCGAGGCGCTCAACCGCCTCAGGCGCGCGAGCCGACGCCTCCTCGGCGGAGAGCCCCTCGACGTCCTCGCCCAGCAGCCCCGCGATCTGTGCGTAGCCCTCCGGATCGGCCGGGCAGTTATAGCGCATGCCGTGGGGCAGCAGGATCGCGTTGGCGATGCCGTGCGGGACGCCGAAGAGCGCCGAGAGCGGCAGCGCCATGGCGTGCACGATGCCCAATCGGGTCTGCGCGAAGGCCAGGCTGGCCACCATGGCGGCGCGCTGCATGCCGGCCTGGGCCTGCATGTCCTCAGCGTCCGCGACGGCCCCGGGGAGGAACTTCGCCACACCCCGGATGGTCTCCCCCGCCCACCTGCGCGTGCCCTCATCGGCGCGTGTGCTCACGTAGGACTCCACGGCGTGGGTCAGCGCGTCGAGCCCCGCCCCGACGCGCACGCGCCTGGGCGCGCTGGTCAGAAGGGTGGGGTCGAGCACGGCGCAGCGCGGGTACAGCGCCTCGTGGTTGAGCACCAGCTTGCGCTGGGTCTGGGTGAAGGTGATCACGGAGAAGGGGTTCACTTCGGAGCCGGTGCCGGCGGTGGTGGGCACGCACACGATGGGCAGTGGCTGGTGCTGGATCTGCGTCGGCTCACCCGGCCGGTCCTGCTCGGCGATCCAGCCCTCGGCGCCGATCTCCCCGGCCACGGCCTTGGCGCAGTCCATCGAGGACCCGCCACCGATCCCGATGACCCCTTCGGCCCCGAACTCGCGACCGACGGCCCCGCCTTCGAGCACGTTCTCATCCGTGGGATCGGGCTCGGCGCCCGAGAAGACCTCGATCTCGATGCAACCCTCGCAGGCCTCGATGAACTCACCGATATGGGGCAGCTTGGCCACATTCTCACCGCACACGATCAGGGCCCTGGTGATACCCATGCCGGCGAGGCAGGCCCGACTGCTCGCAAGAGCCCCCTGACCGGATACCACCCGCGTAGGCGTCTCATCGAAGCACTCGGTATGTATCGTGTCGCTCACCGTCAACCCTCCAGCCGGGCGCAGTGCGCCCCGGAACGCCTCCAGACCTCATGCAGCCACTCGCGGGGCATTATATCGCTCGCCGGGGCGGGCGGTCAACGCGGGCGAGGCGGGCGGCAGGAGCTGCAGGCCGCGCCGATGAACTTGCCGGTCACATGCCCGACCATCCGGGGAGGTCCTGCAATGACCATCAGGCCGCTGCACGAGGATGAATACGACGAGCACGCCGAGTTGGTCTACGTCTCCTACAGCCACGAGAAGGAACTGGCCGAGGGCTCCATGCTCACCCACCGCGACTGGTGGCTGCGGAGCATCGAGCGCGACCCCTACTACTGGCCGGAGCAGACGCGGGTGATGGAGGTGGAGGGAGAGCTGGTCGCCAGCGTGAGCTGCTACCACCGGCCGACCTACGTGGGCGGCCGGCGGGTGGACGCGGCCTGCATCGGCAGCGTCTGCACGCACCCGGACCACCGGCGGCAGGGCTACATCAGAGGGGTGCTGGGGGAGGCCGTCGAGTGGATGGCGGCGCAGGGCTGGGAGTGGTCATTCCTCTATGGCCTGGAGGACATCTACGGCGGCAGCGGCTGGCGCATGCTGACCTCGTTCGATCTCATAGCCGATCTGCGCGTACGCTCCGAGGCCGGCCAGGGACTTGCCGAGCGTCGCGCGGACCCCCAGCGGGATGTCCCCGTGCTCTCGGCGATCTACGACGGGGTCTGCCGGGATCTGACCGGGCCGACCGTGCGCACGGAGCAGTACTGGCGCAGGCGCGTGCTCTCGCCCACCCCCTGGGGAGAGACGCCCGACTACCGCATCCTGGAGCGCGACGGGGAGGCCGTCGGCTACCTGCGCATGGAGGGCGACGCGGTGAGAGAGATCGGCTGGCGAGGGCGGCCGCACGACGTGCTGGCCCACGTGCTGAGGCGGGCGGACGGGCCGGTCAGCTTCGCCTGCTTCATGCCGGAGATGGTGCCCGCGCTGCGGGACATCTCGGCCATCCCGTCGCAGCAGGAGTGCTTCGATCACGCCGGCGGGATCACGCTCCGGGACTCCTACAAGGGTCTGTGGAGGCACCATGGAGCCCGCGAGCCGGTCGTGCCGGAGGTCCGCGACACGGGGAGCCTGGTTC
>JBNGDZ010000050.1:7396-8211 GCA_049975765.1 Armatimonadota bacterium | reverse complement strand
GGGCGTGACAGGGAGGGCGCAGCGGCCGATGGAAGCGGACCGGCCGGCTGCCCGGCCCGGCGCTTCGTGGGACTCAACGGCAGCAGCCGGGCGACAGCGGCGTGGTCAGCGTCCACGAGGCCCTGTTTGGCTCTCTGGCTCGCGAGGTGGCTGAGCAGGTGGATCGCACCGTGCTGCTCGTGCAAGGCCCACCGCACAGCGACAACGAGAGCCGCTGCTAGTGCTGAGTCGCGGAAGTCCGCGTACGTTCATACGTGCCGAGAACACACGTGCCCGCCTTGGAGGGGCCGCCGCGAGCGAAGCGAGCGGGGCGCGGTCAGGGGCGGTAGCGACTGACCGCGCAGGTTCCACCCCGGCCCCGCTCGGTAAGCAGCGCAGGCCCCCCGCCTGCGCGCCGTTTCGCGCCCGCGTGAAGCTACCTACCGGGCCGGGGTGGAACCTTCGGGCGGTTCGCTACGCTCACCGGCCTCACCAGGCGCTGCGCGCCTGGCGGCCCCTCCACGGGACACGGTGGTTTCTTGAGAAACCAGGCGCCGACAGTCCCCGTCGTCACGGTACGCGGAATTGCGCAAGTCACCACTAGGTGAGATCCCCTCCGCCAATCGGGCCCGCCATGTTAGCCTCCATCTGCTGCACAACTGCGCCACCATCGGGCTCCACGCGGGCGAGGTGAGATGCATGGGCCCGTCACAACCCGAAGTAGCTCGTGTGAGCGACTAAGTGAGGCCCGGTTCCACTGGCCCCCAGGGCGGCTTGCCGTCGCGCAGCACCAGCGCGATGGCCTCCTGGTCCTGCAGGATCCCGATGTCCTCCAG
>JBNGDZ010000050.1:0-7386 GCA_049975765.1 Armatimonadota bacterium | reverse complement strand
GCTTGCCGGACTGCAGCGTGCCGATGCGCCCGTCCAGGCCCAGCGCCTGGGCCGTCAGGCGCGTGCCGGCGACGATGGCCTCCATCGGCGACATCCCGCACGCCACCAGCTCCTGCAGCTCGTAGGCCGCATCGCCCGGGCCGCCGTCGGTTCCCACCGCGATGGTGATGCCCAGCCGGTGCGCCCGCCGGACGGCCTCCCGGTGCGGCTCATGCGCCTGCTTCATGCGCTCGCTGATGTGCTCCGGCAGGCTCTCGCGGCCGAAGGAGCGCTCGCTGGTGATGTAGAGCGTGGGGACGAGCACCAGCCCCGATGCCGCCAGTCGCTGCAGCCCGTCATCGTCGAGGTAGGAGCCGTGGTGGATCATGTCGCAGCCGGCCTGGATAGCGGCGTTGATACCCGGCTGGGCGTGCGCGTGCACCGACACGCGGCGCCCCCAGGCGTGCGCCTCATCCACCAGCGCGGTCAGCTCCTCAAGCGTGTAGTTGCGCCAGGTCAGGGACTCCGCGGCCCACTGGAAGCCCCCGGAGGCGGCGGTCTTGATGAAGTCCGCGCCCGCCTGCACCATCTGCCGCACCCCCCGGCGCACCTCCCACGGGCCGTCCGCATCGACGCCGGCCACGTTCTGATCCTCGCGATGCAGATGCCCGTAGGTGCAGCCCACCACCGCACCGCAGTGATACCGTGCGCACCCGCGGATGACGTCGGCCCTAATGGCATCCCTCAGCTTCGGCGCCTCCGGCCCTCCTGTGACCGTCGCCACGGTGGTCACGCCGCGGGAAAGGCTGTCCTGGAGCTTCCGCACCGGCGTGAAGCCGAAGCCCACGTGCATGTGCGCGTCGATCAGCCCCGGCAACAGCGTCATGCCGGCCCCGTCGATGATCCGGGCCTCGTCGGGGATCTGCACCGTCGCGGCGGGCCCAACCGCCTCGATGCGGTCGTCGCGAATGACCAGCCCGCCGTCCTCGATCGGCTGCTCACCGCTCCCGTCGATGAGCCTCGCTCCGGTGATGGCGTACACCGGCATCGTCTCGTCCTCCCTCTCTACATGCTACGGCGGTCCTTCCTCGCGATAGGCCACAGCCCTCCGCGGCAGGTCCCGTCGCGGTCCCGACGAAGATGAGACGCACATATGGCCCGGCTGCCGCCTGTGCGGCGACGCGAGCCGGCAGGTCGGCATGCCAGCCCTGAGGTGAGGATATGACTGACGGCAGGCGCCGTATCATCTTCGACACCGACATCGGCTCGGACATCGATGACGCGTACGCCCTGGCTTTCATCCTGTCCAGCCACGAGCTGCGGCTTGAGGCGGTGACGGTCGTCAGTGGAGACGTGGCCGACCGGGGGCGCATCGCGGCGAAGATGCTGCACCTGGCCGGCCGCCACGACGTGCCGGTGGCGCTGGGCGTGGCCAGCGACAAGAAGGTCAACCAGGCGCCGTGGGCGGCGGGCTTCGAGTACGAGCCCCACGCGCGGTCGGGGCCGGAGTTGCTGGTGGAGATGATCTCCGCGCGGCCGGGCGAGATCACGCTGGTGGCAGTGGGGCCGATGTCCAACGTGGGGGCGGCGCTGCAGATGCGCCCGGAGCTGGCCGGGGAGGTCGCGGAGATCGTGATTATGGGCGGCGGGGTGCACACCGGCTACCGGCGGAACATCAACCCCGTGCCGGAGTACAACATCCGCGCCGACGTGGGGGCTGCGCGGGTGCTGCTGGGCTCCGGCGCGCCGATCCGCATGGCGGGGCTGGAGGCCACTGCGGCCCTGCAGTTCGACCGCTTCCTGCAGGAGCGTATGGCCTGCTGTGGCCTGCCGCTGCCGCAGGCCATGCGGGGGCTGCTGGAGGTCTGGCCCTCCGCCACGCCGACGCTGTTCGACCCCATGGCGGTGGCCATGCTCATTGAGCCTGGGATCTGCGACTACGAGCCGATCTGCGTGGCGGTGAGTGACGAGGGCCTCACCTACGAGTGCGAGGGCCAGCCGAACGTGCAGCTTGCCCTCCGGCCGCGCATCCACCGCTTCTTCGAGCTCTACATGGCAAGGCTGCTCTCCGGCGCGACGTAGGCGAGTGCGACAGCAGGGACGACCATAGCCATTCTGCTGACGCCCCTGTCTGTGGTGATGACGGTGAGCTGTCTGGCGCAGGGAACGCCGGCGAGCAGGCGGTGGGGCCGACGGCGCTGGAGCAGCTCCAACAGGCCCAGAATCCGACGTCCGCAGAGGGCCACACCCTCCTGCCTGTGCCGATGTGCCGGTTCGGCCTCTGCTCGGATCAGCTCCCTCCGCCCCATTCATGCTCCGGACGGCGCCGCGCGCGCTCCTTCAGCCCGGCGAGAATCGGCCCTGCTGAAGGTGCCCACCGTGCTGCCGGCGAACCCGGCGGGAGCTTCGGAGCAGCGTATACCCAGGAGGAGTCAGTTCCCATGACACCCATCAAGCAGTCCGTGTGCTGGGGCGTGGTCGCCTCGGCCGGTGAGCCGCAGGACGTCGTGCAGCAGGTAGCCGACATCGGCTATGCCTCGATCGAGATGAGCCCGCCGGAGGTCTTCCCGATCATAAAGGACGCGGGCCTCGACATCGCCATCTTCGTCGGCCACAAGTCCCTCGCAGATGGCCTCAACAAGCGCGAGAACCACGACCGCATCTACGAGGAGCTGATGGAGTCCTTCGAGCTTGCGGAGGAGTATGACGTGCCCAGCCTGCTGTGCCTGTCGGGGAACCGCTACGAGGGCGTCTCGGACCTCGAGGGCGCCGAGATAACCGCCGAGATCCTCTCCCGGGTGGCCCCCACCGCCGAGGAGAAGGGGATTAACCTGTGCATGGAGCTGCTCAACTCGAAGGTCAATCACCCAGGCTACATGTGCGATTCCACCGAATGGGGCGTGCACGTGTGCAAGATGGTGGACAGCCCGCGCGTGGCGCTGCTGTATGACATCTACCATATGCAGATCATGGAGGGCGACCTGATCCGCACGATCCAGGATAACATTGCGTACTTCAAGCACTTCCACACCGCCGGAAATCCAGGCCGGCACGACATGGACGAGGAGCAGGAGATCTACTACCCGGCCATCGCCCGGGCCATCGCCGAGCTTGACTACGACGGCTACGTAGGCCACGAGTTCGGCCCCAAGGGCGAGGATCGCATCGCCGCGGCGAAGCACGCGTTCGAGGTGTGGGACGTCTGACCGGCAACGGCGGCCTCTCCCCCCGGCCCCTCTCCGCGCCGGAGAGGGGAGCGAGTGGGATGGCACGGGCCGACTGGCGGCCGTCGGCCCGTGCGGCATTGAGAAGGCAGAGAACACGTGGGGCTCACGGGGAGGCCAGCGTGCGAGCCGCGTAGGACAGAGCCATGACCAGCCGCGAACGAGTCTGGGGCGCCATCACGCACCAGCCGGTGGATCGGGTGCCAGCCGAGTTCTGGGGCACCGCCGAGGTGCGGCAGATGCTGCTGGCGCACTTCGACACCGAGGACTGGCAGGTGGTCCTCGATGGCCTCGGCGTGGACGGCATCGCGCGGGCGCCGCTGCCCTACACCGGCCCACCCTGGACCGGCCCCGACGGGAAGCCCGCCGGCCTGTGGGGTGTGCAGAGCCGCCCCATTGAGCTGCCCACCGGTGGCGTCTACCACGAGCGCGTCCATGCCCCGATGGCCCAGTTCACCGAGGTCGCGCAGGTCGAGGACTTCGACCTCGGCGACCCCGCCGACTGGGACTTCCAGGCCGCCGCCGACTTCTGCCGCCGCCATCACGCCGAGAAGGTCACGATGGTCGGGTACATCGGGCCCTATGTGGACCTGTGGAACCTCTTCGGCGAGGAGCGGGCGCTGCTGAACATCGGCCTCCGCCCGGAGCTGATCGAGGCCGTCCTCGACCGCACCATGGACTACCGTCTCCGGCAACACCGCCTGCTGTACGAGGCCTGCGGCGAGGACGCGGACCTTGCGCAGACCGCCGACGACTTCGGCGCCCAGGGCGGGCTGGTGATGAGCCGCGAGCACATCCGGCGCATCTTCTGGCCTCACTACCGTCGGGCCATCGCGCTGGCACACGAGTTTGGGCTGAAGGTCTATCACCACGATGACGGGGGCATCGGCGAGATCATCCCGGAGCTGGTGGAGATGGGCGTGGAAGTCCTCAACCCCATCCAGTGGCGCTGCCGGAACATGGACCGGCGGTGGCTCAAGCGCGAGTTCGGCGACGCTCTGTGCTTTGACGGTGCGGTGGACAACCAGGAGGTGCTGCCCTTCGGCACCCCCGAGGACGTGCGCCGGGAGGTGCGCAAGAACATCCGCATCCTGGCCGGCGACGGGACCGGGTACATCTGCGGCCCCTGCCACAACATCCAGTCCGGGACGCCGCTGGAGAACGTGCTGGCGATGTACGACGAGATCCGCGTGTCGGGCAGCTTCGAGTGACAGCCGCACGGGAGGTACCTCCGCCATGCGCAGTCCATTGCTCAGCGTAGCGCTGACGCTCGCGATGGCGATCCCGGCCATGGCGCAGCCATACATCGGTGACTATGACGCGGAGCTGCGCGACGGCGAGCACGTCGACGTGGAGCTGATGGTGGAGCGCCTGCAGGAGCTGGGCGCCAACACCTACATGTGGCTGATCTGGCACAGCCCCAACGACTGGGAGGACCTGCACGCATTCCTGCCGCTGGCGCGAGAAGCGGGCATCACCGTGTGGGTCTATCTGGTGCCACCATCCGAGACCTCGGCGGTGCACCCTGAGCGTGGCTTTCCCTACTCCGAGCCCTTCCGGCTCGACTACGTGCGCTGGGCGGAGGAGATCGCCAGGCTCTCGCTCGAACAGGAGAGCCTGGTCGGCTATGTCATCGACGACTTCTGGGGCAATGTCAACCCGCAGTGGTTCACACCGGAGTACATCCAGCGCATGGTGGAGGCGGGGAGGGCCATCAACCCCAACCTGAGGTTCTACGCGCTGATGTACCCCAGCTACGGCCAGATCGGCCCTGAGTTCGCGCAGATGATGGGACCGATCATCGACGGCGTGGTCGCCGCCTACCCGAGGGACCGCGCGGCGATCCTGGATGCGCTGCCCTACCTCAATGACAGCTACCATCTTCCGGCGCGCTGCACCGTGAGCTACCCGGGCTGGACGCCGTCAGAGGCCGGGGACTTCGGCTTCGCGGAGCAGACGGCTCGCGTGACCGACCCGAGCAAGGCGCGGCTGAGCTTCCGCTACAGCGACGACTTCGCCGGGCCGACCTCGGGCTATCACTTCATGCAGCTGCGCGTGAACGGCGACGTAGTGTGGGAGCAGGATGTCGCCGGCGGCGACGACGGCGCGGTGACGCTGAACCTCTCCCGACACGCTCGCGGGCGGGTGAAGCTGCAGATTGCCTTCGGCGTCGCCGACCGCAGGGGCGTCAGCCAGTTCGGTGTGACAGCGAGCTTCTTTGACCTGCATGCGGACGGTCTGCGGCTGCAGGGCTTCGACTCGCCGGACGTCTGGCGGACGCACCGGAAGGGGCGCTTCAGCATCGAGATGCAGCCCGGGTACCGCGGCTCAGGACGCTTTCACCTGCCGGTGATCGTGATGCCCGCCGGGCAGCGTGGGGAGTACGAGCACCGATGGGGCGAAGAGGCCACAGCCGAGCGCATCGCCGCGAGGGTGCGCATGGGCCTGCAGCTGGTGCGGGAGGGAAAGGCGGAGGGCGTGGTGACCTACTGCCTCGACAAGACCCCCGGCAGCGAGGACTTCGAGGCCGTCAGGGCCGCATTCGACGCTTTCCACAGCGGCGAGCCGCTGACCGACTGAGCAGAGATCCAGTCTCCGCGAACAGGGGGGTGGGGCGGGCCCGTCGCCACGTCCCTCACGGTCACAGGCCTCAGGAGGTGTGACGGATGCGCAGCGACATCGGCATCTGCCTGGCGCTGCTGGCAGCTATCCCGCTGGCGGCGCAGGAGGAGGATATGCCGCTGACCAACGACAGCTTCGAGAGCGTCCACGAGGTTGAGCTCGACCAGGAGGGGCGCCATGCCGGGTGGCGGCTCGGCGCGCCTCCGCTTGCGCCGGAGGGCTGGCAGCTCAACACCCACTACGTGGGGTCCCTGGAGGTCCGCTCGGACGGCGCCCACTCCGGGCAGCGCTACCTCCGCATCACCGCATCGGAGGAGCTGCCCAGCCACATCTACCAGGTCCGGGACGACCTGCAGCAGGAGCAGTGGTACCGCATCTCGGCGCGGATCCGCGGGGGACCGGCCATCCTCTACGTCTACGAGTACTTCCACGACCGGCCCATGCGGGTGTCGCGCATCGCGCAGGCGACGGCTCCGAGTGAGGAGTGGCGGGAGGTCTTCGGCTACTACGTGCCGGGCGGCGAGGGCTTCCGGAATGCCGGCCCGGCCATCGCCATCCCACAGGGACAGGCCGCCGACCTCGACTCCGTGCGCATGGAGCCGGTGGAGCCGCCGGCGGGGGCCACGGCGGGCGAGGAGATCGTCCTGGAGACCGACACCGTTCGCCTCACGCTCTCGGCCGGCGGCCGCCTGACCGGGCTGGAGGACCTGCGCACAGGTGAGGACTACGCCGCCGCGGATGCTCCGCTGCCCGTCTTCATCGCTGAGCGCAGCGGCATGTCGGTGCCCGCTCACTCGGTGACCCGCGAGGGCGAGGTGCTGAGCGTGCAGTTCCTGGACCCCGATGTCACCGCCCGACTGCGGGCCGTCGCGCGGGGCCAGCATGTGTTCGTGGAGCTGCTCGACATCGCGCCCGACGATGTGAGCATGTTCACCATCGAGCTCCCCGTGAGGCGGCTGGAGACCGTGGCGACGGCCTTCAACGCCACCTACGATGACGAGTTCGGCATCTGCCTCTTCGGGACCACGATCACCACCTACAACAGCACCGTTGAGCGCGGCGGCGCCTGTCAGAGCCTGCGCTGCCATTGCACCGCGCCCCACGGACTGGAGGGCTCGGGCTTCGCGCTGGTGGCGGCGCCCCGTGCGCAGTTCGATGAGGCCGTCATGGAGGCCGAGCGGGCCACAGGCCTGCCCTGCCCGATGCTCGACGGGCAGTGGGCGCGCCGCTCGGAGATGGCTCACGAGTCCTACCTCTTCGCCACGCAGGTGACGGAGGCCGACATCGACACGCTCATCGACTACGCCAGGCTGGGCGGCTTCGGGACCCTCATCATCCTCAAGAACGACTGGCTGGCGAACCACGGGCACTACGATATCAACACCGACAACTTCCCCGACGGGCTGGAGGGCCTCAAGCGCGCCGTGCGGAGGATCCACGAGGCGGGGCTGCACGCGGGAGTGCACGTCTTCGGCCCGTCCATCTCACCCAGTGACCCCTGGGTGACTCCCGTCCCCCATGACGACCTGGCGTCAGTGCCCTGCCCGCCGCTGGCCGAGGC
>JBNGDZ010000049.1:0-15922 GCA_049975765.1 Armatimonadota bacterium | reverse complement strand
GCTCAGGGGGCGGCGCACCGGCGGCCGGCTCGCTCCGCACGGCTTGCGCGGAATCGGCCCTGTAGAGCGCCTGAGAGGGTCGCCGCTCCGGCACCTGCGCGGCCAGTGCCGGCTCGTTGATCGCCTCGGCCATCATGGTCAGGTCGAAGCCCTCCTTGCGGATGCGCAGATCGTAGTAGAGGAGGACGGTCCCCACGATGTGCAGGGGCTGGAACAGGAGCTGTGCGGCGACCGAGAGCGCGCTGAGAATGCTCTGCTCCAGCGTCTCAGGCACGTAATCGGTGAGGACGGCCGGAATCTGGAAGGGCCACACGACGATGGCCGTCAGCACGCTCACCAGCAACCAGAGGATGACGAGGGTGACGAGCGTGGGCCAGAAGCGCCCCCGGGTGAGATCCCAGCTTCGGACCAGCGCGTCAATCGCCCCGCGATCCTCCAGCACCACCGCCAACGCCGCACAGAACAGCCTGACAACAATCGCGATCCACAGGTTGACCGCAACCAGAACCAGCAGCAGGCCGCCGACGGCCGCGGCGGCCCACACACCGGGGCCGGCGTCCTCCACGAACACCGCTGTGCCGATGAGCAGCCCCGCCGCCGGCATCATGACCAGAAGGTAGACCCCCGCAGCGATCAGCGCGGTCAGTAGCGCGACCCCCAGCAGCGACAGCCAGCGGCGGAAGGCGAAGCGATAGACTCCGCCGAGCGTGGGCTCGGAGCCCAGGTAGTACTCGGAGACGGCCTTCGCGATCGCCGCCTGCATCACCGGAATGGCGGCCCAGAACAGGAACATGACCACGCCGAACAGGGCCAGGCCGATGATGTTGTAGTCGGAGAACGTGGGCATTGGGGCCTGCGTGTCCCAGCCCTGCATCATGATCGCCGCGGCCACGATCTGCAGGACGCCCAGGGGGAGGTAGACAACCGCGGCAATGCCCAGGAAGCGCCCGATGTGCGACCTGTACATCCGCCACACCACGTCCAGCAGGTCCGCCAGGCCGAGCGGCTTGAGCTCGAAGACGGCCCCCGACTGCGTGGTTGACACTCAGGCACCTCCCAGGATGGATACTTCTCCTTCCTCGCCCGCAACTCCTGTGCCGTCGGGCACCTGCGCTCCCTCCTCAACGACCACGCTCTGCAGGTCGCATCCGGCCCCGACGACGGCTCCCGGCAGCACTATGGCATCCGCAACGGCCGAGTCCCGTCCCACGCGGGCTCCTGCCATGACCGTGACGTTGGGGCCTATGCGCGCCGCCTCGACCACCGCATCCGGGCCGATGAGCACCGGCGGGATCAGTTCCGCCCCGGGGGCCAGGCGCGCCTGAGGATGGCGGATCCATCCACAGTGCGACATCCCCCTGATGATCTCCCCGGAGATGGCCACAGCGCTGGAGGGCCTGGCCACATCCGACCAGTAGCCCTGGATCTCGAAGGCCCTGATGCGCGCGCCGGCCTGCAGCATGGCGTCGATCGCCGACGGCACCTCCAGCTCGCCGCGCGGCGAGAGCGGGGTCTCCCGCAGGACCTCGAGCATCTCGGGCCCGAAGACGAAGAGTCCGGCGTTGTTGAAGTTGGTGCTCGATGTACCGGGCTCGGGCTTCTCGATGATCCGGTCGATCAGGCCGTCCCTCACGTAGACTGCGGCGCCCTCCCACGGGTCCTCGACCCGGTTGACCGCCAGCATCGCCTCCGGGCGCTCGCGCTCGTAGACCTGCAGCATACGGCGGTAGTTGCTCGGCGGAATGATGATATCGCCCCAGCCCAGCACGAAGCTGTCGTCGCCGATGAAGTCCTCAGCCAGCAGCAGGGCCGCGCCGGTTCCGCCGTACTCCTCCTGCCATCGGTAGTGCAGGCTCGTGCCGAGCCGCATGCCGTCGCCGAGTCGCCGCTGAAGCTGCTCGCCCAGGTAGCCGATGACCAGGCAGATGTCGGAGACTCCCGCCGAGGCCAGGCCGCCCGCGATGTGCTCGATGATCGGCCGCCCGGCCACGGGCACGAGCGGCTTGGGTCGGCGGTGGGTGAGGGGCCGCATGCGAGTGCCCTCGCCGGCTGCCAGCACGACGGCCTTCAGGCTCACTCCCCGAGCACCTCCGCCTGCTCGGCGCGCCGCCGGGCGTTGATGCGCATACGCCGCCAGGTGGCGTAGACGATCGCGCCGAAGAGAGCGAAAAGCGCAGCGGTGGCCAGATAGGGGGCATTGAGGCCCACGTGATCGGCCACCAGGCCGCCGAAGAGCGGGCCCAGGAAGATCCCGCTGCCCAGCACTGCCTCGTGTATGCCGGTGCGGGCGCCGCGGGCGACCGCGTGCCCCTGCAGGCTGTAGTAGAGGCTGGAGACGTAGGTTACGCCCGCCCCCATGCCCGCGATGGCGAAGGCCACAGCGTAAAGCAGAGGCGATGACGCGCTGTATGCGATAAGCCATCCGGCGCTACCGGCTCCGAGCGCCGCCAGCAGCGGCCAGAGGCGGTACTGCCAGCCCGAGCGGGTGCGCAGGTACAGGAACATCAGGAGCTGTCCCGCGAGGAAGATGGCTATGGTCGTACCGATGATGCGGGGGCGAAGGCCCGCCTCGGTGCCGAGCTTGGGGAAGACCACGATGTTCATGCCGCGGCCGAACCAGCTCGCGAAGTTCGCTATCCACGCCAGGTAGAGAAAGCGCCGGGCTATCTCGCCGTCGGGGGCATCCGCCTCATCCTGCGGATCCGCCTCCCCCCCACCTTCGACCTGCGCAGGAATAGTCTGCAGCAGCATCAGCACGCCGATGACCGCGGCGGCAGCGATGATGAAGGGCGCGGCGTGACCGAGGTCCCAGGCCAGCCCGGCCGCCGGCGGCCCCAGCATCAGCCCGATCGTCCAGGAGATGTTGAAGCCTCCGATGTTGCGCACCAGATGCCTCCGACCGCCGACGGTCACCTCCGACAGCCACGCCTGCAGCGGCGGCCAGAACATGGAGATGGCGGCGCCGGAGACAGGGATGATCGCCAGAAGTTGCAGTGCGGTCTCGGCCTGGGTCATGGCCAGCCAGGCTGCGGCGCAGACGAGGCAGGCGGCGCTGTTGAGCAGCCGCCTGCCGAAGCGGTCGGAGAGGCGGCCGGTGACGAGGCATCCGAGCGTGTAGGCCGCAGGGGAGGCGGTGCCCAGCAGCCCCAGGATCGTGGGTGCCGCCTCCAGCGCGTTGCCCATGAACTGCACCGCCATGCCCACCATCGCCACCCCCATGTCCATCACGAAGGCGGCGACGATCAGCCTGTGCACCGGCGTGATAGCCTGAAGCGAGTCGCCCCTGTCCCCTGAGATCACTGCCCCTCTCCCCCATCATCGCAGGGCAGGCGCAGGGAGGAGCGCAGCTCACGGTAGGCCAGGCCGGCGAGGTGCTCCAGGTTCTCGATGTCGGCGGTGTTGTAGCGAACGAGCATCTCCAGCGACTCCTCGCTGCCCCTGCACCACTGCTGCCACAGCCGCACAGCGTCCCAACCGTCGAGGTGCGCGATGTCCGAGTCCCGCGCGATCCCCACGCGGCGCTCGATGGCCTTCAGCCCGCCCTTCAGGCCAAGCCGGCGCAGCACGTGCATCAGGTCCACGTGCAGGTGGTCGAACTGCAGGCCCGGGAAGCGCCTGCGCAGGAAGGGCACATCGAAGCTTGAGCCGTTGAAGGTCACCAGCATCGAGTACTGGGAGATGGCCTCGGGAAGCTGGTCGAGGTTGTCGCCTGAGACGAAGCTGCAGGTGCGCAGGCCGTCGTAGAGTCCCACGACCGTGACCTGGTCGTGAAAGCCGCAGCCCGTCGTCTCAATGTCCAGATAGACGGCGCGGCGCCGGAAGTTGTGCCAGGCACGCCAGTGCTCGGCGCTGGCGAGCGCGTCGGCGAAGTGGCGGTGGTCGCTTCGCTGCAGGCTGCGCAGGGACTCCTCGATCAGCCTGCAGGCCTGCCCCCACCTGCCGTCCGAGAACCCGGTGGGGCAGGCCCCGGCGTCGATGGCGTCCGTCCAGGTCACGATGCCCTGGTCCCAGAGGGAGCGCTCCGTCTTCTCCCCCACGCCCGGCAGATGCAGGAATGTGTGCTCCAGCATCGCTCAGCCGAGCACCTCTCTCAGCGCCCGGCAGACCTGCTCGGTGTCCTCGTCGGAGACCTGCACGTGCGTGACCAGGCGGATGCTCGTGTCGTCACGCGGGATTGCCAGGATATCGTAGGCCTCCAGCGCCCGGCACAGTGACGGCGCGTCAACGTCCTCGCGCCGCACCTGCAGGTAGACCATGTTGGTCTGCACCGTGTCGAGGTCCACATGGATGCCGGGCAGCTCCACCAGCGTCTCCGCGATCGCACGCGCGTGCTCATGGTCCTCATGCAGTCGCTGCGGGGCGTTCTCGAGGGCGACGATGGCGGCGGCCGCGATGACGCCGGCCTGGCGCATCGCCCCGCCCACCAGGTTGCGAACGCGGCGGGCGCGCTCGATCAGCTCGCCGTCGCCGCAGATCATCGACCCAACCGGCGCCCCGAGGCTCTTCGAGAAGCAGAACTGCACGCTATCCACCGGCTCGACCAGCTCGGCCGGATCCACGCCCTGAGCGACGGCGGCGTTGAAGATCCGGGCGCCGTCGAGGTGCACCGGCAGCTCGTGCCGCCGGGCCACCTCGCACACCGCGCGGGTCTGCTCGACGGAAAGCGCGACTCCGCCGGCCGTGTTGTGGGTGTTCTCCAGCGCCACAAGCCCCGTGGCGCCCCTGTGGATGTTGGAGCCGTCGGAGATGGCGGCCTCCACGTCATCGGGGTCCATGAAGCCGTGCACACCCGCGATGGTCCGGGGCAGCAGGCCGGAGATGGCCGATATGCCGCCGCCCTCCCACAGGTAGATGTGCGCCTGCTGCTCGAGGATGATCTCCTGACCCGGCTGCGTCTGGGCTCTGATGGATACCAGGTTGCCCATGGTGCCGGAGGCGACGAAGAGGCCGGCCTCCTTCCCGAGGCGCTCCGCGGACATCTCCTCCAGCCGGTTGACCGTGGGGTCCTCGCCGGCCTTGTCGTCCCCGACCTCGGCCTTGCTCATGGCAAGGCGCATCCGGGCGCTGGGGACGGTCTTGGTATCGCTGCGCAGGTCGATCTTGCCGGTTCCGGGCGTGGGCACGGCCGGTCGCCCCTTCACGTGTGAAGAAACTCAAAACGGCCGCGGACTGCCACCCGCGGCCGCGCTGATGCCGATGATCGCGCTATATCTTGCGCGGCTTCAGACGGGCACGGTGCACCAGAAAGGCCGTGATCCGGTAGGCCAGGTAGCCGACCACGTACACCAACAGCACGATGACGTCCCACCGCCAGCTCACCGCCACCGCGTTAAGATCGTACTCCGGCTTCTCGGTGCTGAGCTTCCAGACAGCCCTGTGGCCGTCGATGCTCGCCGCCGGCATCGCCTGTGTGATGCGGCCGGGCAGCACGAGTCGATACTCGAACTCGTCGAGTGGCTCGACCTCCTGCTCCTCCTCATTGACGTAGTCCAGCGCGATGGTCTCCCGCCAGTGGTACTCGGTGACCAGCGAGAGCGGCTTCTGGACCACATCCAGCGCGCGCGCCTCAACGTCCTCAGGCGCGCCGAGGTCGTTGCGCTGGGCGCTACGGGACAGCTCTATCGTGTCCCCGGTGCTCCGGACGTGATCGGTCTCGAAGCGCGGCGTCATCCTGCGGATCCAGCGCCGTAGCTCCGGGGCGTAGGTACTGTTGCCCTCAGTCTGCACGCGACGCACGCCGGAGAGATCGCTGTAGACCGTGGTGGTGATGACCACCCGGTCGGCATGGAACAGCAGTGCAAACGGGATGGCGATGAGTACGGACGTCCGGAGGCCTGTCCTCACGCGCCGATCAGCTCCCCGCACTTCACAGTGCCACCTCATCGTCGTCCTCGGACTCGAGGCCCCCCATCTCGGCCTCCCACCCCGGCGGTGCCTCCTCATCGTCCGCGGCGGCCTCTTGCGCCTCCGTGTCCAGCGCTTCGGCCTCCTCAGACCCCTCCGCCTCCTCCTTGCGGGCCGTAGCAGCACGACCGCGGAAATCCCACAGCCACGCGGCCAGGACGCCCAGCACGAAGAAGATGGCGAAGACCACTGCCCGGGGGGCATCAACATACCACCCGAAGAACGCGATTCGGACAGGGGCCCAGTTGCGAATGATGAAGGCGAGCACGATCAGGGCGAGCAGAACCCAGGCGAAGGTTCGCCAGTCCGGGGCGGGGAGGTGGATCCGGCCCACCGCCGCCCGGCAGCGCTCCACCATGCGGGCGAACCATCCAGGCTTGCGCGCGCCGGCGGCCTGCGCCGGCTCCCGCTCCTGCTGGCCCTCCACGACGTCATCGTCGGCCGGTGCCCTGGCACGCCCCGCGTCCTCGTTGGCCACGACGACACTCCTCCCTGGCAATAGCCCCTCTGCACCACGCGACGGCATTATATGCCGCGGGCTGAGGCCAAGTCAAGCTGAGCGGACAGGCCTGCCAACCCGAACTGCGGCCGGGGCGCGGGGCTACCGGCCGGTGCACCGCCATCTCGTCTTCAACGACCTGGCGATCTACGGGGAGGACGTACCCACGGCTGTGCACTTCCCGGAGAAGGACTGGCGGATGGGCGATGAGGACCTGCCACCGGCGATGAAGATGTACACGCGCGTCTACCGTGTGCCGCGGTTCGCCCACTTCGACGAGGAGCACATCCACCAGTGTGCCGACGCCTTACCGGAAGGTCATGGCGCACGCCGACGAGGTCCCGGTGAAGGAGGATGATCATGCGGAGGAGGGACTGGGGGTGTCCGGCGCCTCGCGGCAGGCGTAGGGGGCGGGGGAGCAAGGGCATGAAGCAGGCCGCCGAGGCGATCTCCCGGCGGCCTGTCTCTCGATTGCAGCTTCGTTCACGTGCCACTTGCGGCCTGAGGCCGTCAGCTCACGAGCCCGGCACCGTGCTGGGGGTGGGGTGGCCCCAGAAGCGCAAGACGGCATCTGAGCTGCCAGTGCACGCTGAGGTCATCCGCCACTTGGCATGTCCGTCTGCGAAGGCGAAGTTGGCGCCCTCATTGTGCCGGGTGGCGATGATGTTAGTCTCGTTGCGAATGCCCGGTGGGAACGGCCAATGTCCCTCGGCAGCGCAGTACAGGAACAGCCGATACCACGTTGACGACGAGCCCTCGGGGTCGCTGTCGCCGAAGAGCATCATCTCCGCCGGGAACTCGATGTTGCTGCGATTGACCTGGTTGTTGCGGTCAAGGCGGTAGCCTGCATGCGGGTAGTTCCAGCCGTAGCCGGGCGTCTGCTGAGGCGCCGACGGGCAGGTCAGAACGTCAGTGTTCTTGATGTAGGGCTCGACGGCGTTGTACCAGTATCGCACCAGAAGACCGCTTGGCAGATCGTAGTACATGCACACGCAGGGCAGGTGGTCGTCGTAGTCCTGCGCGTACATGGTACAGGCCAGTCCCAACTGCTTGACGTTGCTGAGGCATGAGGCCTGCTTCGCCTTCTCGCGTGCTCGCGCGAAGACCGGAAAGAGGATCGCCGCCAGGATGGCGATGATCGCGATCACCACCAGCAGCTCGATCAGGGTGAAACCGCGTCTGGTCATACTCAACACCTCCAGTGGGATTCCGCGCGCGGGCCCCCTCACAGCCACCATAGCCCGAGTGTGCCTCTCGCACCGCGCGCCGCAACGGTCTCATGGACATTCCGGGTCCAATGACCGAAGCCCTCCTCCGTCTAACGAAAACATCCGAAGACGCCAACACTGCTTAGGGGGTCACCGGAGGCACCCGATGCCCCCGATCCGGCCCACCATGGCGCCCGGCGCCCCGGCTCCTGCCCCGGGGGCTCCTCGGACGCGCGGTCGTCCCTCCGCCTCCGTTTCTTCTGGTCCCGCTCCTCCTGGACGGCCTCCTCGTGCTCCTCCATCTTCTCGACGGCCTGGCGGAACTGCACGTCGCAGAGCATCTCGTAGATGCCGCCGGCGGTGGCCAGCTCGGCGTGAGTCCCACGCTCGACCATCTCGCCGTAGTCCAGGACGATGATCTCGTCGGCGTTCATCACCGTGGAGAGGCGATGGGCGATGGTGAACGTGGTGCGGCCCTGCATGAGGTAGTCGAGGGCCTCCTGGATGGCGGCCTCGGACTCGGAGTCCAGCGCGGAGGTGGCCTCATCGAGGATGAGGATGCGGGGGTTGCGGAGGATGGCGCGAGCGATGGAGATACGCTGGCGCTGGCCGCCCGAGAGCCTGGTGCCCCGCTCGCCGACGCGGGTCTCGTAGCCGTCCGGGAACTCCGTGATGAAGTCATGAGCGTTTGCGGCGATGGCGGCCTGCACGACCTCGTTGTCGGCCGCCTCCGGACGGCCGTACTTGATGTTGTCGCGAAGGGTCCCCGCAAACAGGAAGGTCTCCTGCATGACCATCCCGATCTGATTGCGCAGGCTCGTGATCTGCAGATCTCTCAGGTCGTGCCCGTCGAGCAGCACCCGGCCGCGGGTGGGGTCATAGAAGCGCGGAATCAGGTGGACCAGGGTGGACTTGCCGGAGCCGCTGCGGCCCACCAGAGCCGTGACCGTGCCGGGCTCTGCGGTGAAGGTAATGTCCTTGAGGACATCCTCATTGGGATCGTATGCGAACCACACGTGGTCGAACTCCACATTGCCCTCGCAGCGGTCGAGGATGATCGGGTCGCGGCGCTCCTGAATGTCGGGGGCGGTGTCGAACAGCTCGAAGATGCGCTCGATGGCAGCCATGGCCACCTGGATCTGGTCGTTGATGGTGACCAGCGCGATGATGGGCGAGTAGAGCATGCCCATGTAGGCGTTGAACTGGATGAGCTGCCCGTAGGTCATGCGCTCGGCGTAGAGGACCTCGCGGGCGCCGATGTAGATGACGACGATGGTGGCCATCCCGGTGAGGAAGCTGGAGATGACCGACAGGTAGGCTCGGGCCCGTCCGGCGCGGACGTTGAGGTCGATGATCTCCCGCACCTCGTGGACGAACCGCCTGGCCTCGGAGCGCTCTCGAGTGAAGGCCTTGATGATGCGGATCCCCGAGATGGCGTCGTTGAGCTGACCGGAGATGGCGGAGAACTGCTCCCGCGCCTCCCTGGAGGCGTGCCGGATCTGCGGGCGCCAGGTCAGGAAGTTGAGCACGTAAAGCGGCAGCACGGCCACCGCAACCAGCGCCAGACGCCAGTTGATGAAGAAGACCAGCGCGAAGACGAAGAGCACGGTGCTGGAGTTGGTGATGATGTCCACGAGGTTCCCGGTGAGTGTGCGCTGAACGGCTTCCACGTCGTAGAGGATCCGTGTCATGATGCGCCCGGTCGAGCGGGACTCGAAGTAGCGCATGGAGAGCCGCTGCAGGTGCCTGTAGAGCTGCTGGCGAATATCGAAGACCACGCGATTGCCGATGACCACCATGATCATACGGCGCACATAGCCGATCACAGCGATCGACAGGCGGATGCCCAGCAGAGCGGCGCACACGGACAGCACCAG
Source organism: Armatimonadota bacterium (assembly GCA_049975765.1). Classification (GTDB taxonomy): domain Bacteria; phylum Armatimonadota; class Zipacnadia; order Zipacnadales; family UBA5352; genus JAYENL01. Next base: position 6,434 of record JBNGDZ010000049.1, on the reverse strand, counting down.
CGCCCACAGGTCCGCCTGCACCGACTGCTTCGCGGCGCGATCGAGCATGTGGAAGTTGGAGAGCTGGCTGTCCACCAGCAGCCGCGTGAGGTGCGGCGGCACCATCCCCAGGCCCGTGGTCACGAAGACAAGGACGATCGACAGGCCCAGCGCCCCGCGATAGCGGGTGGCGAACTGCAGCAGTCTGAGGAAGAGGTCCATGGGGCGTACGCTGCCTCTGGCCGGGAGCTGTTCACCTCGACTGGGGAATTATACCGGGGCCTGACGTGATGTCAAACGACGCGCGGGCGAGGGCGCCCCCAGTCCGCGCAGGATACCGGGGCACGGGGAGGCGCTGAGGCTTCTCGGCAGGCGAAGGGCCGTTGGCGAGAACGACGAAGGTACGCTGGCGGCGAGGCATCAAGCACTGGAGGGAGATGGAATGTCACGGCAGCGCAGCTATGACGCATCGCTGGGGCTGTACCGGCGGGCCATCGAGCTGATCGCGGGGGGCTCGCAGACCAATAGCAAGCGTCCGGCGGCCTACGCGCTGGGGGCCTTCCCCATCTACGCCCAGGACGCGCAGGGGGCGCGTATCCAGGACGTGGACGGCAACTGGTACATCGATTACATCCTGGGGCTGGGCCCCATCACGCTCGGCTACTGCCATCCGGCGGTGGACGCCGCCATCCGCGAGCAGCTCGAGCACGGCATCATCTACGGGCTGCTCAGCCCCCGCGAGGTGGAGGTGGCGGAGGCCATCTGTGATATGGTGCCCTGCGCGGAGATGGTGCGGTTCCTCAAGGGCGGGGCGGAGGTGACCACGGCCGCGGCGCGCATCGCCCGCGGCTACACCGGCCGGGAGGTGCTGCTCAACTGCGGCTATCGCGGCTGGGCGGACACGTGGGCGGCACAGAGCTCCGGCATGGAGAAGGGGGTGCCGGACTGCCTGGGCAGCGTCATCGACGGCTGGACGCGCAATGACGCGGATTCGCTGGAGGAGAAGCTGAACCGGTACGAGGGCCGCGTCGCGATGGTCTCGCTGGACCCCGCCACCGGCGGCGGCAAGGTCCCCGACGGCTACCACCAGCGCGTCCGGGAGCTGTGCGACGAGCACGGGGCGCTGCTGATGTACGACGAGATCGTGACGGGCTTCCGAATGGCTCCCGGCGGCGGTCAGGAGTACTTCGGCGTCACTCCCGACCTGGCGTGCTTCGCCAAGGGCGTGGCCAACGGCATGCCCCTGGGCGTTGTCTGCGGGCGGGCCGAGGTGATGCAGCAGGCCATCGACGACCTCATCATCAGCGTTACCTACGGGGGCGAGGCCCTATCGCTGGCGGCGGCCGCCGCCATGCGCCTCATCCGCGAGGAGCCGGTCATCGACCACCTGTGGGCCACCGGAGCGCGGCTGATGGAGGGCTTCGAGGAGCTGGGCGCAAAGCACGGCGTCCCGCTGCACTGCCACGGCTACGCGCCGATGAGCAGCCAGACCATCGACTACGATGACACGCAACTCGCCCAGGACGCCTGGACGCTGCTGCTGCAGGAGATGGCGGCTCGCGGCGTGCTGCTGCGCCGCGGCGGGCTGCTGTTCGTCACCTACTCACATGGCGACGAGGAGGTCGAGGAGACGCTCGACGCCCTCGACGAGAGCCTGGCGGTGGTGGCCGACGCGGTGGACAGCGGAACCGTCCAGGAGCTGCTTCGCGTTACCGAGGTACAGGAGAGCTTCCGCACCTTCACGTAGGAGGCACGCTCATGCACCTGCTGGTGACGGGCGGCGCGGGCTTCATCGGCTGCAACTTCGTGCGCCACGTGCTGCGGGAGCGCGAGGACGCGCGCGTCCGGGTGCTGGACAAGCTCACCTACGCCGGCAGCCGCGAGAACCTCGCGGACGTGCTCGATGACCCACGTCTGGAGCTGGTGGAGGGCGACATCTGCGACCAGCAGACCGTGGACGCGGCGCTCGCGGACATGGACGCCATCGTGCACCTCGCGGCCGAGAGCCACGTGGACCGCTCCATCATCTCGGCCGAGGCCGCGGTGCAGACGAACTTCGTGGGCAGCTTCCGCCTCTTCGAGGCGGCGCGCGCCAGAGGCGTGGAGCGGCTCGTGCACGTCTCGACCGATGAGGTATACGGAGCCTGCCTGGGCGAGCCCTTCACGGAGGAGGACCCGCTGGAGCCGCGCAACCCCTATGCTGCCACCAAGGCCGGCGCCGACCGGCTGGCGCACTCCTACTTCGTGACCTATGATCTGCCGGTGGTCATCGCCCGGCCCTCGAACAACTACGGGCCATACCAGTACCCCGAGAAGCTCATCCCCTTCTTCACCTGGCGGGCCCTCAATGACAAGCACCTGCCCGTGTACGGCGACGGGATGCAGGTACGCGACTGGCTTCACGTGCAGGACCACTGCCGGGCGCTGCTGCTGCTGCTGGAGCGGGGCGCGCCGGGCGAGGCCTACAACATCCACGGCGGCAACGAGCGGCCGAATATGGTGACCATAGGGCTGATGCTCGACGAGCTCGGCAAGCCCGAGAGTCTCATCCAGCACGTCGAGGACCGCCCCGGTCACGACGTGCGCTACGCCATGGACGCCTCGAAGATCAGGGCGCTGGGCTGGGAGCCGCGCGTCGAGTGGGAGCGAGGCATCCGGGAGACGGTGCGCTGGTTCGCCGAGCACCGCGACTGGATGGCCCGGGCCGTCGAGCGCGGCCGGCAGTACTTCGAGGAGTGGTACGCGGGCCGTTGAGCAGGCGCGCCTCCACCCCTAGCCCGAGCACGAGTTCCGGCCGCCTCATCGTTGTCATCGCAGGCCGGCGCCCTCCGCTCGCCTGCGGGCGCCATACGACAAACGGCCGGGTGGGCTGGGAAGCTCGCCCTTCCGCCATACGGCCTGACGGCACGGCTCACGACAACGGCCGGCGGGTCTGAAGCCCCGCCGCTCCGGACGGCAACGACTGCCGTTACGCGAGCGTCAGCTCGCGTGGAGGGGCCGGGCGGCGGCAGCAAGCGGAGGCGCCCCAACCGGCCGAGCGCATCACGCACGGTCGCAGACGTGAACCTTGACGCTCCCGCAGCGGTCTGATAACATACTGTGGTGAACAGGGGTGGGGCAGTGGCGCAGTGGGAGCGCGTCTCCTTGGCATGGAGAAGGTCGCGGGTTCGACTCCCGCCTGCTCCACCATCATCGGACTCTGGCGCGGGCAACAAAGGTTGCTCGCGCTTTTCGCTTAAGAAGGATATGTTTCGGTGCGTGCGGAAACCCTAGTTGCGCTACTATTCGCCGCACATTCTGCCGCGAGCCGGGGCAAGGAGGCCGTAGGCTGTGTACGAATGGGAGAAGGTCGTGCTGGAGGCCGCCGAGATCGAGGCCTCAGACGTCTTCTGGAAGGCCGGTGCGCACCCGCATATACGCCTGCAGGGGAAGGTTGAGAGGTGGGATCACTACCCGGTCGTCGAGCCCGAGATGACTGAGGCCATCGCCAATGAGCTGATGACAGACCGCCAGCAGGAGCTGTTCGAGGAGTTCCCAGAGCGAGATATCGGCATGACCCTGGCGGATACCTGTCGGCTGCGCATCAACATCTTCAGACAGCAGAACGAGATCGGCCTGGTCATGCGCATCATCCCGCTCAAGATCGCCACGGTGGAGGAGCTGGAGCTGCCCACGGTCCTCAATGACATCGCGATGAGCCCTGAAGGGGTAGTGCTGGTCACCGGGCCCACCGGATGCGGCAAGTCCACGACCCTGGCGGCCATGATCGACCGCATCAACGAGAACCGGCAGGCCAACATCGTGACCATCGAGGACCCCATCGAATACATACATCAGGATAAGCAGTGCATCGTCAACCAGCGCGAGGTCGGCATCGACACCATGAGCTTCTCGGACGCGATGAAGTACGTTGTCCGCCAGAGCCCGGACGTCATCCTCATCGGCGAGATGCGCGACGTGGAGACCATGAACGTGGCGATGCAGGCGGCGGAGACGGGGCACCTGGTCTTCTCCACGGTCCACACCTCCAGCGCATCGGAGACGATGGAGCGTATCATTAACATGTTCCCACCGCACCAGCGCGACATGATCTGCCTGCGAATGAGCAAGTCCCTGCGGGCCATCCTGTCCCAGGCGCTGGTCCCGCGGGCGGGCACGGAGGGGCGGGTGGCGGCAGTGGAGGTGCTTGTCGCGAACCCCACCGTGGCCAAGCTCATCGAGGACGGTCAGACCGGCGACACCTACGCGGCGATGCAGGACGGGGCGTACTGGGGGATGCAGACTCGGAACCAGGCGCTGCTGAAGCTCTACCGCGACGGCAAGATCACGGCGCGCGACGCGCTGTTTTATGCCGGCAACTACACGGAGATGCGGCAGATGCTGCGGCGGGTGGACCCCGCGGAGGCCGAGGAGGCCGCGCGGCAGCAGCCCGGCATCGGCGGCGCCCGTGGAGGGGACATTCCGGAGGCCCAGGAGGCCGCCAGGGCGACAGGCCGTGGCGGCACCCGGTCAGAGAGCGAGGAGCGAGGTCGCGGCAGTCGCCGCAGCTCCAGGCGCTCGGAGCGACGGACCGGCTGAGCTCGTCCGGCCTCGCCCGGACGTTGTTGTGCCTGCACAACTGACGGTCGTGCCATCACACGCTGGCGAGGGGATCACAAATGGGTGAAGACTTTGTTCGACGAACCATGAAGGCCCCGGCCGAGCTGTCGGAGGCCGCAGGCAGGACCATGGACGGCGAGGTCGTTGAGCTGTTGATGGAGGCGTGCTCCCAGCTCGACGCCTCCGACCTGCACCTGACCGTGGGCGAGCCGCCCATCTTCCGGCTGCACGGCCGGCTCTACCGTGTGGAGGGCTACAAGGAGCTAACCCACGAGGACACCCTGGGTGCCACCGCGTACCTGCTGGGTGAAGACGAGCCCACGAACCGCTACTGGCAGAAGTTCCACGAGAGCGGCGGGGCGGACATCGCCGCAGCCCTGGAGGAGCGTGGGGACCGCTTCCGGGTCAGCGTCTTCCAGCAGAAGGGACATCCGGCCCTCGCGCTGCGGCTGATTCCCGACGAGATCCTGACCTTCGAACAGCTTGGCCTGCCGGTCGAGGCGGTGGAGGAGATGCTGCACAAGCCACGCGGCATCATCCTGCTGACCGGGCCCACCGGCTGTGGGAAGACTACCACCATCGCGTCGATGATCGACTACATCAACCGCAACCGCGACACGCACATCATCACCATCGAGGACCCGATCGAGTACTTCCACGAGGGCAAGCGCTCCATCATGAACCAGCGCGAGGTCGGCGTGGACGTCTCGAGCTTCGCGGAGTCGGTGACGCGGAACATGCGGTCGGACCCGGACGTCATGCTGGTTGGGGAGATGCGGGACCTCGAGACCATGAGGGCGTGCCTGCAGGCCGCGGAGACCGGCCACCTTGTGCTTTCAACGCTGCACACCGTCAGCGCGCCGAAGACGGTGGACCGACTGGTGACGGCCTTCCCCACCGCCGAGCAGGAGGAGATCCGTGCCATGACCTCCACCTCGCTGATGGCGGTGTTCTCTGAGGAGCTGATCCCCCTGAAGACCGGGAGGGGTCGTGTGGCGGCCTACGAGATCATGGTGGGTGAGCCGGGCGGCTCGGCGGCTATCGGCAACCTCATCAGAGAGCGCAAGACCTCTCAGATGCGCTCCACCATCCAGAGCAGCAGGCATCTGGGGATGCAGCTGCTCGAGAACCACCTCGCGCGGCTGGTCAGGGAAGACCAGATTGAGTTCGAGGAGGCCTACAACCGCTCGAATCAGAAGACCGACCTGTTGCAGTTCCTTGACGACTACCCAATACCTGAGGAGTACCGCCAGGCTGCGGAGATCGCTGATGGTGGCTGATCCCCGGAGGCGATAGCGGCTTCGGGACGGCTGGACGATTGGAGGGTGAGACGTGCGACAGGGCAGAGGTAGAGGTGCGTCTACCCTCAGCATCGACCTCATGGAGAAGGTTGTCGCCTGGTCGGTGACGGGCCTGAAGATCTCGATCCTGGCCTTTCTGGTGAGCCTCGCCTACATCCTCTACGGCGTCTTCGGCGGTCATCTGTCGGGCCAGGTTGAGCCGAGGATCCTGTCGAACCTGCAACTGATGGGGCAGGTTCTGGCCGCGGCCAGCGCAGTGGGGACGATCTGCCTGGTGATCGTGACCCACGAGGAGATCGCTGTGGCGGTCACCGCGGGGATCGTTGGCGTGGTGCTGATGTTCGGCTTCCCGCTGCTGGTGGCGGGGCAGGTGCAGGGCGGAGGCCAGCGCGCCGGCCAGATCATCACCTACTGGGCGAGCACGGCCGGCGAGCTGATGCTCATCGTCGTGGGCGTTCGGGTGGCGTGGGAGATCGTCAACTGGGTCAGGGAGGCGCCGGCTCGCCGTGCCGCCATGGCGCGGGAGGAGGGGCTGGAGGAGGAGCCCAAGAGGAG
>JBNGDZ010000048.1:13474-15971 GCA_049975765.1 Armatimonadota bacterium | reverse complement strand
CGCGCATCGTCCTGGACTTCCGCGTCAACGGGGCTATCATGGGCAGCGAGATCGCGGCGCCCGCCGACGCCACGAACACCATCGAGGCCGAGGTCGCCGGAACCGCGCCGCTGCAGCGGCTGGAGCTGGTCCGTGACGGGGAGGTCATCGCGGTCAAGCAGGACGGTACCGGTGATATGAGCGATAGCTTCCGCGTCGAGGACGCCGGCGCCGCGGGGTCATGCTTCTACTACCTGCGCGTGTTCCAGAGCGACGGCGAGATGGCCTGGTCGAGTCCGGTGTGGGTCGATCCGGAATAGTGGGGCGAGCCCGCCGCACGGCTGCCTGGCGCCGTTGAGCGCGTCGTACCGGTCACTCGCCGTCGGGTGGCTCCTCGTGCATGTCGGGCTCGCGTATGAACGCCTCCAGCTCGCCGTCGTCGAGGTCATCGCGCGGCTCGGGGAGCTTGAGGCCGAAGTAGAGGGCCGCCAGCGCCAGCACGAGCGCGGTCGTGAACACGACCCGATAGCCGAGGGCGTCGGCGGCCCACCCATAGACCAGGGGTGCCAGCGCCAGCGGGAAGGTGAAACCGGCGCCGAAGCCCATGTAGGAGGGGCGCTCGGACTCGGGGGAGATGTCCATGAGGTAGTTCATGTAGCCGATCATCAGGCTGGCGAGGAAGAGGCCGCAGCCCACGAAGGCCAGCCCGAGGACCACCACCCGTAAGTTGACGGCCCACCAGAGGATCGACAGGGAGACGTCCCAGCTCCCGTAGGCCGCCATGACCGCCGCCACCATGCCCGCCAGCAGCGAGCTGACACCCACCAGCACCGCGTTGCGATTCCCGAAGCGGTCGGAGATCTGGCCGACCACCGCGGCCCCCACCATCTCCGCCCCCACCTGCAGCCCCAGGAAGGTGGCGGCGACCTCGTCGGGCATCCCCCACACCTGGGTGGCAAAGACGATGAAGAACGGTCGCACCGCCGCGGCCAGCCCTATGAGCAGGCGGATGCGGATCAGACGCCGGTAGCTCCGATCCTGATGGATGATCTCCCATCCGCGCGCCAGGTGCTGCCGCCAGGAGGCCTGGCGGGTGGAGGAGCGCGACGCCGGCTCCCGAACCTGCCCGAAGAGCGTCCAGCCGATGGCACTGCCCACCACGGAGATGGCGAAGAGCGTTGCGAAGTTGCGGGGGAAGTCGAAGGGGCTGTCGGGCCCGACCATGTAGGCGACCAGGGGCGTCACGCCCAGAAGCACGATCGCCAGCGCCCCCGCCCGGCGCCACATCTGCAGGCTTCCCCGCCTCGTGGTGGGGATGGACTTGGCGAGGATATCGTTGAAGGCCAGGCTGGCGAGCGCGCCGCCGGCGGAGTGTCCCATTAGCCCAAGGATGAGAATGACGAGCACCAGCGTGTTCGAAAGCTGCGCTCCCCACCACAGCACGAGTGTGATGAGCACGTACATGCTGCCGCGTGTGAGCGCCGCGAGGATGTAGGCCGGCTTCTTGTAGTCGCGGGCGTCAAGGCCACGGGCCGCCAGGACCTGCACCAGCGTGCGCACCACGCGCCACAGCCCCAGCACCAGACCGACCACCCAGGCCGCGCCCGAGAGCTTGTGCAGTAGCAGGGGCACTACGGTGGAGCGGTCGGCGACCCGGAAGGCCGCCATCGCCAGAATCCCATTGGCGATGGCCAGCCGATAGGTCCGGACGTTGAGCGGGACCAGCATCTCCCGCCCGCGTTCTCCGCCTTCATCCGACACGGTATCAGTGCATCCCCTCGCTGGGGGCGTTTCTGCCATCGCGCAACTCATACGTAGCGTTAGGCGTGTGGCGCCGGAACCCTTCTCGGGAGTCAAAGTCCGACTGCCGCCAGGTACGCCCCGGTCGCCGGCAGCTCGGGCACTGGGCCGCGCATCGGTCCCCGGAGCAACCGGTGCGCGGCGGATCCAACCGCGCCGAAGGTCACCGGACGATGGGGGCCGAACTGACGCGGGAGCTCACAACTCCTCAGGCCGCGGTGCAGGTGGTCCTGGTGACGATTCTGCTCCGTTTTCCCAAGCTATCGCGCTTCGACCGCGATGACGAGCCCGCAACCGTGGCCGTGCCCTTCGCGGAGGGAGTCCTGGCTGCCAAGGAGCCCGTCGCGGCCTTCGCCGGCGGTGGGCCCATCCCCACGCAGGCCCGTCCGACGGCGACCTGGCCGGACGGTTCAGTGAAGTGGCTGCTGGTCCACGTGCTCGCGGATCTGCCGGGCAACCGGCCGCGGGAGGTTGAGCTGCGCGTGGGGGAGCAGTCCTCTCCCCCATCTCCCGCTGCCTCAGTGCATGATCAGGCCGAGGGCATGCAGATCGAGACCGGGGCACTGAGCCTCCGCCTCGCCGAGCCAGGACAGCCGGGGCTGATGCGCGAGGTCATGCTTGCCGGCACCCGCTTCGCAGCCGCCGATGAGCTGGTCGGGCCCGAGGTCACGATCGGCGGAGAGACGCTGTCTGCGGCCATCGACGACGAGGGATGGCG
>JBNGDZ010000048.1:0-13374 GCA_049975765.1 Armatimonadota bacterium | reverse complement strand
ATGGCGAAGGGGCACCGCTTCCTGCTGCACTTCCATGACGGTACGGGATCCCTCGAGGAGCTGATCGTGCGGGGGCTGCAGTACCAGATGCCGGATCGCCCGGTGCTGCCGGCGGAGGTCTACCGGGAGGCCGGGGTACTGCCGGACCTGTTCGTCGATCGGCCGGTGCGGCGGGTGGAGCGTGTGCTCATCGATCTCGCCGACCGGCGCACCCGCGCCTACGGGATGCTGCACTGGGGCGACGCCCCGGAACGGGGGTACACGGATCAGGGACGCGGCCGCGGCGAGCTGGTGTGGTGCAATATGGAGTACGACCTGCCCCGTGCGGCGATGATCATGTACGCACGCACCGGCGAGCGCCGGATGCTGGACTACGCCCTGGTGTCGGCCACGCACTGGATGGAGGTCGATGTCTGCCACGACAGCGACGATCCCATGCGTCACGAGGGCATGGTGGCCCACTCCGCGCGGCACGCGACCGGAGGCGTGACGCCCTCGCATGAGTGGGTCGAGGGCATCCTGGACGCCTACCACCAGACGGGCGATGACTTCGCGCTGCAGACGGCCCTGGGGATCGGCCGCAACGTGCTGCGCCACGTGGAGCGGATGCTGGGCAGTGGGACCGGCGCATTCTCCGCGCGGGAGACCGGCTGGGCCCTGCGCACTCTGGTGGCGCTGCATGAGGAGACGCACGAGGAGCAGTGGCTGGAGCCGGCCGAGACGGTCGTTGATCACTTCGAGCAGTGGATGGAGGAGCACGGGGCGTGGCTGGCGCCGTACACCGATCACACGCTGGTGCGGGTGCCATTCATGATCACAGTGGCGGTCAATGGGCTGATGTGCTACCACCGCGTGCGGCCCGAGGAGCGTGTGGAGACGATGGTGGTGCGAGCTATGGATGACCTCATCGAACATTGCCTGACCCCGGACGGGCGCTTCTACTACAAGGAGCTGCCCAGCCTGCGCCGCCGGACCGCCGGAACGCAGACGCTGCAGGGCCTGGCCCACGCATGGACGCTCACCCGAGACGAGAAGTATCTGAGGGCGGGAATGCCGAGCTTCGAGCTGGCGCTGGCCGCGGACTATAGCGGCTGGTCGGGAGCCAAGTACGCCGATGGTGACGCAGTGATCGATCCGGGAGGGCCAGGCCCGAAGGCCTTCGCGGCGCACTTCATGCCCATCGCGCGGTTCTATCGCTGCGCCGTCGAGGCCGGCCTGCTGACCGATGAGGAGTTCTGACCGGCACCACGTGGAGGAGCGATGACCATGAACCTGATCCTAATCTGTTCGGACACCTTCCGCTGGGACTACCTGGGCTGCTACGGCAACGAGTGGATCGAGACGCCGAACCTGGACGCCCTCGCCGCCGAGTCCGCGGTCTACGAGCAGGCCTTCGGGGAGGGGCTGCCGACGCTGCCGGCCCGCCGTGTGATGGTCACCGGCCGTCGCATTATCCCCTTCGAGCACCACCCGCAGCACAGCGACAAGGTGACCCTGCCGGGCTGGCACCCCCTGTACTTCGAGGACGTCACGCTCGCCGAGTGGCTGCTGGACCGTGACTACGCCACCTGCATGGTTACCGACGTGTACCACATGATGAAGCCGGGGAAGAACTTTCACCGTGGGATGGAGTACTGGTACTGGATACGCGGCGTTGAGGACGACAGATACAACTGGCGCGACCTGGAGCGCGTGAAGGACGTGTGGCCGACCGTGACGAGCTGGACGGGCGGGCCGAACGACCCGCGGCACTGGCTCGTGCAGCACGTCAACGGCCGATTGCGCTGGAGGGATGAGACCGACAGCTTCGCGGCACGGGTGATGCGCCGGGCGGCGGACTGGATCGCGGGCTTCCGCGGCGAGCACCCGTTCTTCATGTGGATCGACTGCTTCGACCCGCACGAGCCGTGGGACCCGCCGCTGGAGTGCGGAAGGAAGTACGATCCCGACTTCGATCCCTTCAAGTCAGCCTTCCCGCCGGGGAGCACGGAGGGGCTGAGCGAGCAGGAGGTGCGCACCATCAGGGCCGGCTACGCGGGGGAGTGCACGCTGGTGGATCGATGGGTTGGACACCTGCTCGACACGCTGGCGCAGGAGGATCTGCTGGACGAGACGCTCATCGTCTTCACCTCCGACCACGGGTGCATGATGGGGGAGCAGGGGGAGATCCATAAGGCGGCGGACCGCCTGCGCAATCAGGTTACGCAGGTGCCGCTGATCATCCGCCACCCCGATGGTGAGGCGGCCGGGGCGCGTGTGGGCGGGCTCGTGCAGCATCAGGACATCATGCCCACCGCGCTGAGCATCATGGGCCAGGGGACTCCGGATCGCTGCAACGGGGAGGACATCTGGCCGCTGGCCGTGGAGGGCCGCGAGAGTCAGCGGGAGCGGATCATCAGCGCCTTCGGCTTCCACGCCTCAGTGCGCGGTCACCGCTGGAACTACATCGCGCCGTGGACGGCGGTGCCGGAGGGCCGCGCAGCGCGCAGGGAGCTCTACGACCTGCAGGAGGACCCTGAGGAGCTTGTGAACGTGATCGACGAGCATCCGGAGGTCGCCGAGGAGTTGCAGGACTGGCTGGAGCGCTACGTGGCGGAGCACCGAGAGGAGACCGCCGGCGACCTGGGCCCCGGGCACACAGGTCCGGCACACGATCAGGCGTACATCTGACACGGCCGGGAGCACCCTGGGAGCACGGCATGTCGGCCCTGCCGCGATGCGCGGGGCCTACCGGCGGGGAAGCTTCACCGTGGCACAGATCACCGCCGGCTCGGTGGCCGACTCCGCCTCGGCGACAACGCGGACGCCGTCCGCCTCGGCGGCATCCGGCTCAAGGATCCAGCTTCGGCCTTCGAACTGGAGGCCGGCCAGGTTGCCTACCGCATATGCCTCGACGCCGGGCAGGCCCAGCTCCGCAACACGGGCGTACAGGCCCCTCTTGCGATCGGCGAGAACCTCAGGCGTGAAGGGCTCCGGATTGGCCGAGGGGACCACCAGCATCTGCGCGCCCTCGTCGGCCAGCGCGCTGGCGAGATCCCGGTCCCACGAATCGAGGCAGATGAGGGCACCGATAACGCCGATGCCGGTGCGCCACACATGGACCGCGGATCGCCGACCGGGGGTCAGGTGCAGGCCGTCACTGTCCTCGAGCGGGATGAGATCCACCTTGTCCGTGCGGCCGGCGATGGCCCCCCTGTCATCGAAGAGGAAGGTACTGTTGCAGACGCCGTCCTCTCCCCCACTCTCACAGGGCAGCAGGACGCTGCCTGCGACGATGTGCACGCGGTGCTCGCGGGCCAGCGCGCTGAAGGTCTGGGTGTAAGCCTCTCTGACTCTCGGCGCAGCGGCCAGGAATGCCGCCCGCACCAGGGAGCCGCGGGCCCGCAGAAGCCAATACGGGAGGCGCAACACGTGGCGTGCGGCGACGGCCGCGACGGCGCCGCGGAGCGAGTGGGCCCGGAGCGTCAGCGGCGCCCCCAGCGCCGCCAGGCCGGTCCCGACGTCCTCGGGGAGCACGATCAGATCGGGCTCGGCCCGCATGGCGCGCGAGATGTCCGCCGCCATCTGCCCCTGGAAGTCCTCCTCGCGCGGCCAGAATCGCAGCTCGCTCTGGATGGCCGCCACCGTCAACAGTCTGCCCGCCGCGCGCGATGGCGCGGGTTCTGCTGGAGCCGGGTGATGGTCGCGATTCGACATGCGTCCCCTCCTGCCATGGCGGAGTGCCGCGGCCGCTTGATGGCGTCCCAGAGGCAGAGTCACCCGTCCCGCCGCGTCACTGGACGCGCAGGTTTGACGCACAGTGCCTTTGCTGGTAGGATAGGTTCTGCGTCGGCTGGGCGTTGACCTGCGGAGCAGTGTGGGGGCCGCTGGTTCGTTTTGTCACGTCGCGCGTGAGTGATTCCTGCTGATGTCTGAGACACTGGCCCCGGCCGCAGCGAGTGCCCACAGCCTGCTGAATGTCATCGACTTTCTGTGCCTCGCCGCCGGGATATACCTGCTACTCGTCTTGCACGACCGGCGCCAACGTGCCGGTCTGCTGCTGATTGCATTCGGTCTCGGGGTCCTGGCCCTGCGGTTGGCTCCCACGCAGCTGTTCCTCGCGGCGCCCGGCATCAGGACCGCCGCCGACACCCTGGCCTACGCCGCGGCCGGCCTGCTGATCTCATGGGGCGTGCTGGCGCTGGTGCGCGACGGGAGCCTCCGGTCCGACCACCCCCCCCTCAGACAGGCCCTCCTGGTCATCGCCGCAACCATTGCGATACTTTCGACGGTGGTCGTCTGGGCCCTGCCGTTCCACGGCCCGCTGCAGGAGTTTGTGCGCTCCGCCGAGAGCGCCTTCGTGACCTTCGAGCACGGTCTTCGGGTAGCGGTCGCAGGGGCTCTCTTCGCGTGCGCCTGGATCCTGTGGGAGCGGCGGGGCCTGGGAGACAGCTGCTCGCGGATGTTCGGCGCGGCCTTCTTCTGCTGGGCAGTGGCGGCCGTGCTCGAGGTCACCGACCTGCTGCCGCTGGGCGCCACCAGCTGGACGGCGCGCATCGTGCGCGTGCTGGGCAGTCTGTTCATCGGCAACGCCCTGGTGGTGCACGTCTATGAGGGCGAGCGGGCGGCCCGCGAGAGGCGGGAGCGCCTCGCCCTACTGGATCGCGTGACCAGCACTGCCCTGGAGGCGCCGCGGCTCCAGACCGTTACCCGGGCCGCCACGGATGAGGTCCGGGCACTGCTGGACGCGCTGCTGGCCGTCGTCTACCTCGTCGAGGACTCCACTGGGTCCCTGACCCGATGCTACAGCAGCGGCAACCCGGTCGACCTCCCCGAGCACCTCGCCGTGGAGGACGATCATCCAATCGCCAGAAGCGTCGCGAACGTGGCGCCGGAGCGGCTGGAGCTGCCTGTTGAGGGGAAGCTCGACGAGACCTGCGCCGGGGTGTCCGTGCCGTTGAGCGGCCTCACCGAGGCGGTCGGGGCGCTCATGGTATTGATGCCCCGGGACCGCCGCATGTCCGACGCGGATATTGAGGCGCTGACCACCGTCGGCTCTCAGCTTGGGATGATCGTCCAGCACATGATGCTCCTGGAGCAGGTGCGGCACAGCGGCGACCGGTGGCGCCAGACCTTCGACAGCATCAACGAGATGGTTACGGTACATGATCGTGATGGGAAAATCGTGGCAGCTAACATGTCCGCTTTGAACTTCGCCGACATGACCGCAAGCGAGGTGAAGGGGGCAACGCTCGGGCGGATGCTCGGCAGTTGCCCCGAGCAGGAGGAGATGTTGCGGGAGTGCATCGCAACCGGAAGGCCCCCGAAGTCGGCCACGCAGCGCATCCGGGGTCGCGTGCACCGGGTGCAGGTGACGCCGCTGCGTGACGATGAGGGGCAGACCTCCGGCTGTGTCCGCGTGGCGAGGGACGTCACGTCCAGATGGCTGACGGAGCAGCGCCTTGAGCAGTCGGAGGAGCGCTACCGGGATCTGGCCGAGAACGCCAACGATATCATCTACACGCATGACCTCGATGGCAAGTTCCTCTACGTCAATCAGGCCGGCGCGCGCATCCTCGGCTACGGACAGCAGGAGCTGTTGCGCCTGCGCTTCTGGGACCTGGTGGCTCCCGAGTCTGAGCCCAAGGCGCGGAGCTACGTGCAAGGGTTGCTGCACGGTGAGCTACAGGATGAGCAGATACAACTGCACATGAGTTGCGCGGACGGGAGGGTCGCCGTCGTGCAGCTCCGCGCCAACGTCCTGCGCCGGTCGGACCAGCGCGAGATCGTCCACGGCATCGCGCGGGACGTGACGACGGAGACGGAGTTGACCACTCAACTCATGCAGGCCGAGCGGCTGGCCTCGGTGGGAACGCTGCTCGCCGGCATCGCCCACGAGCTCAACAACCCGCTGACCAGCATCTCCGGCTACGCGGAGCTGCTGGCGATGCAGCTGGAGGACAGCCCACACTCTCAGGCGGTGGCGCGCCTCGGCAAGGAGGCGGCGCGCTGCCGTACTATGGCCAAGAACCTGCTCAACTTCGCCCGCCAGACGGACGAGCGGCCGGCCAGATTCCCGCTCAATGGCCTGGTTCGCGGCGTGCTGGACCTCCGTGCCTACGATCTCCGGGCCGCCGACATCCACGTTGAGACCAGCCTGCAGGAGGACATGCCCCCGGTCGTAGCCGACCATGGGCAGATCCAGCAGGTGGTCTACAACCTGGTGGACAACGCCTATTACGCCGTCCAGCAGCAGGGCGGAGGGGGCATCCGAGCTGAGACGTGGGCCGAGGACGACATGGTGTGCCTGAGCGTCACCGATACCGGGCCAGGCCTGGCCGAGGATGTGATCGACCGCGTCTTCGAGCCGTTCTTTACGACCAAGCCCCGAGGCGAGGGCACAGGGCTGGGCTTGAGCATCTGCAGGCGAATCGCCGAGGCCCATGGCGGCAGCATCACCGCCGCGAATGTCGAGGACGGAGCCCGCTTCACGCTGCGCCTGCCCATAGCGCAGGTCGAGATCGAGGAGAGCGCCGAGAAGCCATCGGACGATCTGGCCGTCGACGAGCTCAGCACCGGTCGGGTGCTGTTCATCGATGACGAGCCCTCACTGTGTGCTCTCGTCGCGGATTACCTGATGCGGCTGGGGCATGATGTCGAGGTGGTATCAACAGGTGAGGAGGGCCTGGAGAAGGCCCTGGATGATAGCTTCGACGTGATCATCTGCGACATGCGGCTCCCCGGCATCAGCGGCGAGGAAGTATGCACGCAACTACTCGAGCACATCCCGGATGCCAAGAAGCGCATTATGGTGGCCACCGGAGACATTCTCAGCCCGAAGACGCAGGCCTTCTTCGACCGCACGGGCCTGCCGCACATCCACAAGCCCTTCCGGCTGGATGAGCTGGGCGACGCCGTCGCGCGGCTGCTGGCGGGCCGCCCCCTGGACCACAACCACTGAGCCTCAGCCCTCCCGCGCGGTGAATCTCACGACATCCCGCTCCACGGCATTCCCCTGATCGTCCAACAGCTCCGCGGTGAGGGTGTATTCGTCCGCCATGCCGATGAGCATCACCTTCAGGTCCACCTGCTCCTCGGCCCGCCAGACCCCGTTATCCGGGATCGTGGTCGTGCCGCTGGCCAGCTGGCCGCCCACTATGAGCTTGCGGTAGGCCACCGACCAGCGAACGCGCTGGCCGGCAGGCCCCGTGCCGGCCGGTCGGATGCGGCGGCCGGTCTCATCGCCATCCGCGGGGCGGGTGATGGCGAACTCGGCCTCCTGCACGGGGGCGTTGATGGTGACGGGCTCCGGTGCCGCGGCCTCGTGGACGGATCCGTCCTCGGCCACAAAGGTGGCCGTGAGGCGGGCGTCGGTCACCTGGTCGCCCGCCTGCACCTGGTAGGTGCCGACGTACGTGTTCGCGTCCTGCTGCTCCATCGGGACCTCGTCCTGCAGCCCCTCGATGGAGAAGGAGGCCTGGCGGCCGGCCGCGGCCACCTGCATGGTGACCGTCAGCGTCTCGCCCGCACCCAGCGGCTCCGCCCCGTCATGCTGCAGCGCCCGGATCTGGCCGCCGCCCTCGAGCTGGAACCGCCACGTCTGTTCCGCGACGTTGCCGGCGGGATCGGCCACCTGCACGCTGATGTTGTGCGTCCCGCCGGCGAGCTCGCCAGCGGCCCATGCCACCCGCCTGGCATCGACCTGCGCCTCGCCGGTCACATCCTGGCCGTCTATGAGCAGTGCCACGCTCTGGGGGTCAATCCCGGCGGGGCCGATGTCCTGGTAGCTGGCCCCGACCGTGGGCGCAGCCTCGCGCAGCACGGCGTCCGGGGGTGGGGTGAGGTTGTACACGCGCGGCGCGGTCGTGTCCACCGTCACCGCCACATTGCTGCGCGCCTCGGCAGTGTTCTCGCCCACCTGCAGCCGCGCGGTGAGGCGCGCGCCGGCCAGCTCCATCCCCTCCGGCACCGTGAACGTTCCGGTGTAGACGCCGGGCGAGGTCTCAGTCAGCGGGAGCTGTGTGGCCGCCGCGGCCATGAAGACGGTGGCCGTGCCTCCGCCAGTACCGTGCAGGGCCAGTTGCATGGCCTGTCCTGCCCCCAGCGGGGACCCGTACTCCGGGACGAAGAACGTGGCGATGCGGGGCTGGTCGGTCTGTGGCGGATTGGGGTCGCCCCGACGCTGTGCCAGGATGCCCCAAACCTCGCCGGTGCGCGGGTTAAGGCGCAGGATGACGGCCTCCCCCTCGGTGCCGAGCAGGTGCAGCGGGGTGCCGTCCGACCCCCTGGCCTGAACGCCCTCCCCCAGCGCGTAGGTGTCGCCGCCCTGCATGAGAAGCTGGTTGGCGCGCACCTGGGCGATCGTCCCCACCTGCTGGCTGTAGCTGGCGCGGACGGAGTTGACGGCCCCCGCCGCACCCACGCCGAGCTCAAGCAGATCTCCCGGCTGCAGATCGGCGACCTCCGCCAGCGCGGGCGCCGTCCCCTCCCGGCCGCGGCGCACGTTGGCACCCGCCTCCAGAGGAATCTCGCCCACCTGTACAGGATCGAAGCTGCGCACCAGCAGTGACGCCGGCTCGGCCGCCTCCCGCACCTCCAGCAGCGTGGCCTCAAGCGTCATAGCCGGCTCGGCCTGTGCCGGAGAGGTGATCTGCAGCGTGAGCGTCTCCGGGTCCCACTGCGCGTCATGGCCCAGAAGCATCGCCGTGGCCGGCGGCACGTACGGCTGCCCGGAGAAGGTCTGGAGCCCGTGCTCCAGCGCCTGTTGCTCACCGTTGACGGTGGCGGTGTTCTCGCCCACCACCATCCGGAGCTGCAGATCACGCATGGACGCGTCGAGCTGCTGCTGGGCGGGCTCCCACGTCGCCGAGGCCCCAAGCGTCTCGAGAAGGCGCTGGGCGGGCAGCAACGGGTAGGCCATGTCAACCATCAGTACGGGCGCTTCGAACGTCACCGGCTCACCGTCGAGCGTCACCTGGACGTTCTGCGCCTCAGCGTGCGGAGCGAAGAGCGCGGCGCACGCTATCAGTGCTATCGTCAGGCCCATCGGTCTGCCACGTGCTCTCATGGGCGTACCTCTCCCGTCAGGGGCCGAGTCGATGAGCGATCTCTCTGCATCTGTACTGTGTATTCTCGCTCGCCGACCATAGTTCCTGCGGCTGACGGCGAGAGATACAGCAGGCCGGACAGTGGTCCGGCCTCTCCCCGCGAGCTTCCGCCCGGGCAACGACCGCCGTCCGTCGCGCGGGCTTGAGGACCGCCGGGGATCTCTCGTGCCGTTTGGGGGGCGGTCAGCGGGTGCCAGTCGCTCAGCGCTCCGGGAACAGCTCCAGGTTCTGGTCACCCCGGAGGCGGTAGACGCGCGCCTCCAGCGGCTCGAAGTGCACCTGCAACTGACCATCGACGATCCGCGCGGTCTCATCGCGGAAGGGCATCTCCAGCACGCCGCCCCGCACGCCGGGGATGATCAGGGCCGTGTCCGAGGGCGAGCGCTCGTAGTTGCAGGCGATGATCCACGTGCTCTCGCCATCGCTCTTGACCATCGAGACGATGCGGTCAGCCTCGCGGATCACCTCGCGCTCGGTCGAGGTCAGCACGGGCGTAAGGGCGTTGAGTTCGTCCACTATGCTGCAGAGGTCATTCCAGCGCCGCACGCGCGAGAGGGAGTCGCGGTGCCAGTCGCTCCCCATCGCGCGCGAGAGCGACCAGTAGAGCACCCCGCGGGCGCCGGAGGCCACGGCCGTGTAGGTCGCGCAGCGGGTCTCGGCGCGGTTCGGCCCGCGCTGCCACTCGGGCGGGACCTCGTAGCTCTCCTCCTTGGAGACGCTCCAGTCGAAGATCTGCTGCACGAACCAGAAGGGTTTCTCGCCGTCTGAGGCCTGGCGCGTCCTATCGACGAACATCTTCACGCCCCGGAAGCCCGTTCCCGAGAAGTTCTGCTGTGGAATGGGCGGGACGCAGTAGTAGTCCGCCTGCACGATGTCAACGCTGTCGATGAACAGCTCCGGATCGACGAAGTGGCAGAAGACCGCGGTGACAGGGTGGTCCGGATCGTGCTCCCTGCAGACCTGGTAGGCGCCGGGCATGTACTGCTTCCCGGGCCTTCCGTCGATCTCGACGCCCAGGCACTCGTCGCGGGCATCATCCCAGCCGGGCTCATCCATGGTGTGCCAGGCCAGCAGCGCCGGATGATCGCGGAACCTGCGAATGCGCTCGATGGCGCCGCCGAAGTCCATCTCCTTTACGGACGGGCGGTAGAGGCCGGCGAGCGCCTTCAGCCCGCTCTCCTGGCATGCGTCCAGCCACTGTTCTCCGTCATCATAGGTGCGCTGGCCCTCCCATGCGTAGGTGTGGACCAGGTTGAAGCCGGCCTCGGCCACTGCCGGCAGGTCGCGGAGGCCCACCGAGTAGAGGCCGATCGCGAAGAACGGCTTGCCGTCCACGTAGAGATGCCCGTCGCGGACCTCGGCCTCCGCGCTTGCTGGAGCGCAGAGCGCGACAGCCATCAGCGCAGCAAGCGCGAATGTGGGCAGAGCGTCGTTGAGCATCGAATACCTCCTCGTCGCGGCGAGCACAGGCGCCGCGACTGCGCATTGGTGGCTTTTCACGTTTCTCCCCGCGGTCTCTCACCGTTGCCGTCGGTCGTCGTTCCGGTGCCGCTCATCCCGCCCCTACCGTCACGATGCCGCTGCCGCGCCAGGCCCGCTCAGTCGAGCCAATCCGCCTGAGCCGGGGACGGCGGCGGCTGGTAGCCGGGCGGCGCCACCTCGTAGGCCAGCTCCGCGAGCAGGTCGGCGCCCTCCCCGGCGGCCCAGTCGGCCACGAGGGCGGCATCAGAGGCGCCCGGACCCTCCCAGCCCGGCACAGTCAGGTACTTGTCCTCTAGCCAGCTCATGGCGACAACGCCGCCCTGCCAGGGGTGGTCGCGCGCCTCCATGCGCGCGGCCCGTGCGTGCGCGCCGAATGCCATCTCCCGGATGCGCTCGTCGTAGCTCGCCAGCCAGCGGCAGAGATAGACGTGGCCCTCATCCGCCTCCCGACCGTCCACGCGGAACCACCGCGGGTCATCGTAGCTGCCGTTCCAGGCGACCTGGGTCTGCGTACGCACGAAGCGCTCGATATCCCGGTCGTTGAAGACAAGCCCCAGCTCATACAGCAGCACCGCCTGGGACAGCGAGAGCGAATAGTACCCGCCGCGGTGCTCGGCGCCGATCCAGTGCTTCCACCTGCCGGGCTCCTGCGGGTGCACATCCCACGGTCCGGCCGGGTCCCAGTAGTTCCAGCGGTACACGCCCTGCTCGTCGAGCATCAGGCAGCGCTTGAAGCGCGTGCCCAGCCGCACGGCCTTCTCGATGTAGCCTGCCTCGCCGGTCGCGGCGTAGAGATCGACCAGGGCCCGCGTGATGATCTCGTGCTTGTTGTGCGGCTGAGTGAGATGGCCCTTGACCGGCGCGAGGCGCTCGTGGGTGATGTAGACCGCGCCGCGCTCGCCGATCTCCCGGTAGTTGCCGCGCGCCTCCCACTTGTCAACGAGCTCCCGCGCCAGGTCCAGGTAGCGGTCGATCGGCTCGGCGTACTGCTCCTGGAGGCCGGCCTCTTGGACAATGAGGGCAAACTCGGCCATCAGCTCCGCCATGGTGAAGCCGGTCACGATGACATCCACGGCCTCGTCGGGATGGTCGGGATGGCGGAAGAGCTCGTAGGCGAGGCCATACCACCCGGGATGGCCGTCTTCGTCCCGGGTCATCTCCGCGAGCAGCGTCTCCAGGCGCGTGACGAACTCGTCGAGGTAGCGGGCGTCGCCGGTGAGGCGGTAGGCCACCAGCGGCATGCGGATGTAGCGGGAGGCCTGCCAGGTGATGTCCTCGGGCTGGGCTGCGAAGCCCGCCATGCGCTCGGGAGTGCAGTAGGCGGCCGAGCCCTCGACATGCCCCAGGAAAGCCTCCACGATCGGCCGATCGGCCTGTTGGATCTCGGGCAGCACCGTCGATCCCTCCCGTCCGCCCTCGGCCTGAGCCCAGGCGGCAGCAGGGGTGAGCAGCACCAGGACGATGAGCACGGCCATGTGGCACCTCCCGAGCGTTAGCGCGGTCCTGCCGGCGCACAGCAGCGCCCGGCGTGTCTCATGCCATCACCACTGTATGCGCTCGACCTTCTCGCCGAGTACCTCGCTGATGGGGTCGCCGTCATGGGCGGAGAGCCCCACATGCAGGTGCTGGCGCCAGCCCTCGGCGTACTCGACCTCCGAATCGCTCATATCCGCCACGTCCTCGGCCATCTCGCGCATGGCGTCCAGGTAGGCGTCCTTGCCCTGCGAGACGTCCAGCCAGTTCTTCTGCGACCTGTGCTCGCGGAGCATGGCGTCCTTGACATCGATCTTGTCGGAGACATCCACGAGCAACGAGGGCAGGACAGGCTGCCGCATGGGATCGAGATTCCCCAGCGGCTGCGCGTGGTAGAGATAGACGTCCTGGAAGGTCGGCCGCTCGGCGGGTATGGACTGCCAGTTGCGCATGCCGCGGGTGAAGCAGGCCGTCACGGTCAGCCTGCTGGTGTTCGTGTGGTCCTCCATGTAGTCCTGCGGCGACTGGGTGAGGACGATGTTTGGCCTGATCTGCCGGATGCGCGCGGTGACGCGGCGGAGCAACTCATCCTCGTAGTAGATCTCGATGTCGTTGACGAGGCCGGGGTGGTACTTCGCGCCAATGAGGGCCGCGGCGTTGCGGGCCTCGCGTCCGCGGATGCGGATGATCTCCTCGTGGGTGTGCTCGGCGGTGCCGCAGTTCCCGTTACCTACGGTCATGATATGCAGCTCATAGCCCGCATCGCCCAGCAGGGCCAGGGTGCCGGCCATCAGAAACTCCACATCGTCGGGGTGTGCGCCGACTGCAAGCGCGGCCGATGGGCCGCCGGGAGGTGGTTGTCACGACGGGAGGCTATTCGCGCGAACCGCCGTCCTCTCCTCCCCCGGAGGCGACGAGGAGACCTTCCTGCAAGAGGCGAATAGCCAACGGCAGGAGGCTGCTATCTCAGTTGGCCTGTGTGCGTGTCGGAGCAGAGCCTTCAGAGCCGGCTCGTCAGGAGATGAGTGTCATGTCACTTCGCGCTCAGTTAGTGCTTGCGGCTACCACGATCCTGCTGGTGGCATTCGCGCTGCCGGCATGGTCGCTGACGAATCTGCTGTCGAATCCGTCGATGGTGGACGCCGACGGCGATGGCGTCGCGGACGACTGGTCCCCCAACATCCACGCCGACGAGGGGGCGGAGGGCGAGCTGGCGATCGACACTGAGATCGCCCACTCCGGCGGCACCAGCCAGCGCATCGAGCATACCAGCGACAATGCCGCCTGGATACGCATCAACAAGGATGGCCTCAAGGCCCAGCCGGAGGCGACC
>JBNGDZ010000047.1:15709-16136 GCA_049975765.1 Armatimonadota bacterium | reverse complement strand
GGGCTGGGAGTGCCCCATCACCCAGCCCGATGTGCTGGCCTCGGCATACGGCGTGCGTGCCGGCGTGTGGGCCTACATGGCAACCGGCGACGAGCAGTGGCTTGACGATGCCCGCTACTGGGCGCGTACCGGCCTGGCCTTCCAGTACGCCTGGGACGACGGTCAACACCCGGGGATGCGCTACGCCTCCATCCCGGTGTTCGGCAGCACCTTCTTCCACCACTCATGGATCGGGCTGCCGGTGCAGTGGTGCGGCCTCGTCTACGCCTACTCGCTGCAGGAGCTTCGGCGCTTCGACGATAGCGACATATGGCACAAGCAGGCGGAGGGCATCACGGTCAGCGCCATGTACCAGCAGTGGCCGATGGATCACGAGACCCTCGCGGGCAGCTACCCCGATAGCTGGGGCAACTGGTTCACCCAGCGT
>JBNGDZ010000047.1:10255-15699 GCA_049975765.1 Armatimonadota bacterium | reverse complement strand
CATTAACCCCGAAGACATCGCGGTCAACGCCCTGGCCCTGCGCGGGCTCGATCCGGGTCTGAGGTCGGTGGCGGTGCCCTCCGATGACGGGCCTATGCACGTGACGGCGCCGGGTGACCTCACGGCTCGGCGTGAGAGCGGGCGGCTGGTGGTCGAGGTCCGCTACGTCCCGGGCCAGGTCCTCTACGTCACACTCGCGCCGGTGGCGACGGTGGAGGGCCTCCGCCTGGAGGCCGAGGGCGAGGGTCTCACCCGGCGGGAGCGCCTGGAGCCCGGCGAGACCGGATGGGCCTGGGACGAGGACCTGGCTGTCCTGGCGGCCGGGGTGCGGGCTGATGAGCGGGGCAGGGCCCTGCTCGTGCAGACCCTCGAGGACTGATCGGGAGGGGCGAGGAAGCCGCATCTCGCCTGGAGACGAATGATGGCTCGTGACGCCGCGGCGGCGAGACAGCCTGACGAGCAGCCCGGGGCCGCCCCTGAGCGACGCCCGATGACGCCGCGGGCGGCGGTCATCAGCGTGCTGACCGCCGCCGTGATCGGCTTCGTCTTTCCCTACGCCAACCTCGTAATCCGCGGGACACGCCCCGCGAACACCTCGCTGCCCTTCGGCACCATCGCCGTGTTCTTCCTGCTCGTGGCGCTTGTCAACCCGGCGCTGAAGCTGATCCGGCGCCAACTCGCGCTGCGCCGGTCGGAGCTGTTGGTGGTCTTCGTGGCGGCCCTGCTGGCCTCGTCGGTGGTGACTTGGGGGCTGGTCGGCCAGCTCCTGCCCATCATGACCGGCGCCACCTACTACGCGACGCCCGAGAACCGCTGGCAGGAGCTGTTCGGCGAGCACACGGTCTCGTGGCTGGCAGTGCAGGATGCCTCAGCGGCGCGCCAGTTCTACGAGGCCATCGCCGCCGGCGCCGGGATACCGTGGCGGCCGTGGCTGCTGCCGCTGGGCATGTGGCTGATCTTCGCCGTCGCGCTGGCCGCCACCAGCATCGGTCTGATGATCCTGCTGCACCGGCAGTGGATCGAGCACGAGCGGCTGGTCTACCCGCTGATGTGGCTGCCGCTGGAGATGGTGAGAGACGAGAGCCCGTCCAGGCTGCTGTCGGGGCTGCTGCGCAACCGGCTGTTCTGGATCGGCGTGCTGCTGGCCGTCGTCCCCTCGGTGATGATCGGCCTGCGGCACTACTACCCGGTGATCCCTCAGATCAGGCTGCGCAACTCCGTCACGATCCCGATGCAGCGGGAGCAGCTCGTGCTGAGGCTGTGGGTCAACTTCTCCGTGGTGGCCTTCGCCTACCTCATCAACGCCGACCTGGGCTTCAGTCTGTCCCTCTTCGCCGTGCTGAGCGCCCTGCAGACGCCGGTGCTGCGCCTCATGGGCGTGGGGGTCGGCGCCAAGGAGATCTACTCCGCCGGCTCCCAGGCGGTCTCCAACCAGGCGATGGGTGCAATGATCTTCCTGGTCGGCGCCGCCCTGTGGTCTGCCCGCGAGGACATCACCGGCGCCTTTCGAGCCGTGGTCGGCGCTGGGGGCGGACGCTGGGGACGGCGCCGTGGGATCGCGCTGGCCGGGGCCCTGTGCCTGGCCTGCGGGCTGGTGGGGATGCTCTGGTGGCTGGCGGCCAGCGGCCTGTCCGTGCTCGGCTCGGCTCTGCTGGTCTTCGCCGCACTGGCGACCTTCACGGCGCTCACGCGGGCGGCGGTCCAGGGCGGTGTGCCGGTCTCCAGGGCCTCGCTGATCCCGCAGTCCTTCGTGCTGCACGCGCTGGGCACCCACGGGGTCGGGGCTCGGGGCATCACGTCTCTGGCCTACAGCTTCGCGTGGAGCGCTGACATCCGCGTGTTCATGATGCCCTTCGCCGCGCACGGGCTGAAGGTGTGGGGGGAGTCCCGGGTCTCGTGGCGGAGCTTCCTGCCGCTGGCCGCCGCGACGCTGGCGGTGGCGCTGCTGGTTTCGACGGTCACCACACTCGTGTTGGCCTACAGCCGCGGCGGGGTCTCCCTCAGCGCATGGCTCTTCGGTGGCTGCCCGCGCTCAGCCTTCACCTACGCTGCCGCGGCCATGCGGAACCCCATCACCCCCTCGCTGAGCTGGTGGCTGTGGATGGTCGCCGGCGGCGTGGTCATGTGGGGCCTGACCGCCGTGCACATGCGCTTCATCGGCTGGCCCCTGCATCCGCTGGGCTTCGCCATCGCGCCCACTCAGCCGGTGCAGGACCTGTGGTTCTCGATCCTGATCGGCTGGGTGGTGAAGGCGTGGGTTCTGCGCTACGGCGGCTACCGCATCTACGAGGGCGGCACGCGGGTGATGCTCGGCCTGATCCTGGGCCAGTTCCTCACCTGCGCAGCGTGGCTGGTGGTGGACGCCGTCACGGGCGCCACCGGGAACATGGTGTACGTGTATTAGCCGAACGCGGCTATCGCATCCATCCTCGCGCAAGGGACGTATCCGGGAGGTGCAGAACATGCTATCACGGAGCGTGCCGACGAGGTTCATGCTGATGGCACTGCTGATTGTGGCGCTGCCGGCGGCCCACGCGCCAGTCCACGCGCAGCAGCTCTTCGAGTCCGAGTACATCCACTCCATCTACAACCTCAGCTCCCCCCAGCCGGTGCGGATTTACAGCGGGCGTGTCGCCCACGATCTCTCCCAGCCCAAGTGGTGGCGGCAGGCGCTGGGTGAGCTGCGCGCCCTGGGCGTCAACCAGACGGCCCCGCTGGTGACCTACGGCACGACCGCCATCTACCCGACGCAGATACGCGAGTTGCAGCAGTCGGCGGGCTGGGCGGAGCTGGGGGTGGACCCGTTGCAGATGCTGCTGGACGCCTGCCAGGAGTTCGATGTGGCCTGCTTCCCGGACGTGTGGCTCTACAAGGACGCCTCCCCGGAGCTGTCGCAGAAGGTCATCCGGGAGCTGATCGCGCGCTACGGCGATCACCCCGCCTTCGAGGGCATCGTGCCCGGGGTGGAGTCCAGCGGCGCCTACGGCATCACCTCCGAGGACTACGTTGCGCTGTCGCGCCTGTGCAGGCAGCTCAAGCCCGGCGTGACGGTCATGGACTACCCCAACGGGCCGTTCTCCCCGCACATCCTGCAGACCATCATGGCCCGGTCGCTGTCGGGGGAGGTGGACATCGAGAACATCCAGTTCCACCCCTCCGACCGGCGCTGGGACGGGAGCTTCGCATTCGCCCGTGGGCTGACGCACCTGGTCATGGGCCTGACACCGGGAATCCGCTCGATCTGCCACACGCACTACAAGTACGGGGGCGGCCTGCGGTGGATCCAGCTCGACGACCTCTACCGGGTGCACCAGGCCGCGACGCTGACGGCCACGCCGGATGGCACCTCGATCTTCCTGTTCACCGGCTGCATGTACGGGCGCGTCTCCGCGGGCGACCTGACGCCGACCATGCCCCGGCGGCTCTCGTGGTACGAGGGGATACTCGCGGTGCAGCGCATGGTGCCCTACTTCGAGGATGCCAGGCCCGCCAACGCCGTCGGGATCATGATCCCCCGCCACATCCGCGAGTCCAGCCTGGAGCTGATCGAGGCCGCCTGGATGCCGCTGGCGAGGGAGGCCATCGGCGCGCATTTCCTCGCCAACGACAGCAACCTGGGCGAGCGGACGCAGGCCCTAATCGTGCGCGGGCTGCAGTGGTGCTCCCCCGAGCAGGTGCGGCTGATCGAGCGCTTCGTGGTGGAGGGCGGCGCGGCGTGCGTGTTCTCTATTCAGGACCTCGGCGAGCCCGAGCACCTGGACGAGCGGACCCGCCGGGTCCTTGGCGAGACCTTCCAGGTGCCGTGGCAGCCGGCGGGAGTGAGCGCGGAGTTTGCCGAGGTCATCGGCCTCGATGACCGAACCGGCGCCATTGACCTCACAGAGCCCCGTGAGGTCCTCTACGGGGAGGGCAGCATCTACCTGGCGCCTCTTGGCGCCGAGCTCCCGGAGGGCTTCCTGCCCCGGTGGGCCCGCGAGCACGCGCCGGGCCGCACGGTGGCGGTCGGGCTGGGCGAGGGCCTCGTGATGGACACCTGGCGCAAGTCCGACCGCAACACCGACCTTCAGATGGTCATGTTCATGGGCACAACGCCGGGGCTGCAGGACGAGAACGTGGTGGTCAGTCTCGCCAGCGACCTGCCGGACCCGAGCGCGTGGCTGCTGACGCCCGACACCGTCCAGCCGCTCTCCGCGCAGGCCGCCGGCGGACGCGTGGAGGTGGGCGTTCCACGCCTGCGCGATGAGTTCAATGCGCTCATCGTCAGCGAGAGCACCTACCCCTTCATCGTGCCCGAATCGCGCCTGCTGCGCTGTCGGACCGGGGAGACCGTGCAGGTGCACTTCGGGGTGCTCAACGCGCTTGACCGGGAGCTGCAGGGGAGCCTGGACCTCATCGGCCCACTGGGATGGCCGGAGCCCGAGCCCAGCTCCATCGAGGTCGATCTTGAGCCGGGCAGCTCGGCCACCCTGGCCTGCTCGCTGCGGGTGCCGGAGGACGCGATGCAGGCGCCGCACTTCCTGCATCTGGAGCTGTCCGGCCTGCGACAGCGCGTCATGCTGTACCCCGAGGACGGGCGGCCGCAGCGCTTCACCGACCAGCCCGAGGAGGAGCTTGTGGCGGCCGAGCGCACCTCGCCGATTCTGCCCCCGCCGGCGCCGCGGCAGACCATCGGCGAGGATTGGCTTGAGGTCACCGCCGATGACCCAGCCTCCGAGAACGTGCGCGTCCACAGCCCCGGCGTGTGCTTTCTGCCGGGGCCCGAGTGGGACCGGCCGACTGAGCACGAGGGAAGGACGGCCCGGTACGGCGAGCATCTCCCGCGCCTGGGCGGGCCCAACTTCCTCGTCAACGACCCGCCGGCGCGCGACATCGAGGTGCGC
The DNA here is from genome assembly GCA_049975765.1 of Armatimonadota bacterium. Lineage (GTDB taxonomy): Bacteria > Armatimonadota > Zipacnadia > Zipacnadales > UBA5352 > JAYENL01. The sequence continues at coordinate 10,819 of JBNGDZ010000047.1, read as the reverse complement.
CTCACCTACTTCGCGCACGCGCCGGGCAGCATGAGCGTCTACGACGGCGAGCAATACCAGCAGGTGGCGGAGCTCGACGCCACCGGGGAGTGGGCCACGGCGACCGCGCGGGTGGCGCGGGAGATTATCATGTCATCGACCGCAGATCGGCCCCAGCACCCGGGCCTGAACATCATGTTCGACGTGGACTGCCCCGGCGTCTGGGTGCACAGCATCGAGGTTCGCGCCGTGCCGGTGGAGACAGGAGCCGGCGAGAAGTGACTGCTCGTGGTGAGAGCCCAGAAAGAGGCGACAAGCGACTGAGGAGGCCGAGCGCGATGAAGCCGCTCATCGTGATGCTGGCACTGTTGGTTGTGTCCGGCACGGCGTGGGGCAAGACCGCGCGGACCTACTACGATGACGCAACCATGGCCCGGATGCGGGGGAAGCTGCAGGAGCACCAGTGGGCGCGGGACCAGGCTGACTCCCTGCGCTCCGCCGCCGAGTGGTACATGTCGATGACCGATCAGGAGTTGTGGGAGTTCGTGCCCCCGCCCGAGCAGATGCGGGCCATCAACGTCTGCA
>JBNGDZ010000047.1:247-10155 GCA_049975765.1 Armatimonadota bacterium | reverse complement strand
GCAACATGGGCATGCACCAGCGAACCCTCTGCGTGCTGGCGATCGTCCTGGACAACGGTGACACCGAGCGGGGGCCGACGACGGCACAGATGCGGCGGTGGCTGATGAGCGGGCCCGGCCGGGTGGAGGACCTGCTCTGGAACGGCTTCTGGCGCGACGGTCTGGGCGCGGAGAGCGCGCCCGGCTACTCCTCGAGCTGGTGCCGCAACTTCTACGAGATCGCGGACCTGCTGCCCAGGCTGGGCGTGGAGATCTGGGATAACCCTAAGCTCAAGAAGATGGCCGACGTCGGGATCGACACGGCCGTCTGCGGCCGCTGGGGGCCGAGCATCGGCGACTGCGGTGGCCCCCGTGGTGGCGGCCCCGTCGCCAGGCACGCCCAGCTACAGGGCCGCGCGTTCACGCGCTACGGCGACGCGCGCTTCGCGAAGCTCCTGGCGCAGATCGGCGCCACCTCCCGGGACCTGTTCACGGATTACTTCGACGAGGAGGCGGTGGCCCGGGTGGTGCAGGCCGAGGGCACCGGGCTTGACCTGGGCACCAGGGACATCGGCGGCTACGGCCTGGCGGTGCTGGAGGCCGGCGAGGGTGAAAGCTGCCGCGGCCTGACCATGTACTACGGATCGGCCGCCGGCGGTCACGGCCATCACGACCGCCTGACCATCGAGATGTGGTCGCACGGCCGCCCCATGCTGCCAGATGACGGCTACCCCTTTCCCTTCACGCGGCCCGACTTCTGGCGCTGGCGCTCCACCAACACCCACAAGCACTACTGCGTGGTCGTGGACGAGACCACGCACGACACGCTGCACGCCGGCGACCTCAACCTCCTGGTCTCCACGCCCCAGGTCCAGCTCGCCGACGCCTCCGCCGAGATCGCCTATCCCGAGAAGGTGTCGCTGTACCGGCGCACGGCGGCGCTCATCGACATCTCACCTCAGGCATCGTATCTCCTGGACATCTTCCGTGTGCGTGGCGGCACCCAGCACGACTGGTGCTTCCACGGCCCGATCTGGTTCGACCTGTCAATGGAGGGTGGCGAGCTCGGCCCCGCCCGCGCAGAGGGGACGCTGGCCGGCCCCAACGTGCCCTTCGGCACCCAGCCTCACGCCGGGGTGCATGGTGGCATCCCGATGAACCTGCTGCGCGCCGAGGGGCTGCTGACCGGCGAGGACTATGGCGCGCTGTCCGCGGACGGATGGGCGCGCTTCGGCCTGGCGGTGCTCACCAAGAAGCCCGGCGCAGCCATCACGCTGCCGACCGTGCCTATCCCGTCCGGCCATGTCCGGGCCTTCGCCCGCGTCTATGACTACAACGAGGGCGCGAACCTGCTGGAGGTCGCTGCCGCCGACGTGGCTGGCGCACTTCGCTGCGAGCCCTCCGGTGCGGCGGGGTATCGGTGGGTATTCGCGGAGATGGACCTGCCGCAGCCCGCCACCGAGGTCACGCTCACCGCGCGCGAGGTGGGGCAGAAGTACCTGCAGCTCGACCAGGTGGTCTTTGTGACCGACCCGGAGGGCGGTCGCCCGCGGGTAGTAGGCGACGGCACCTCCGGATATCACGGGCTGTACAATGTGCGCCGCATGTCGCCTCGGGGCCAGTGGCGCGCGGTGTGGCGCAAAGCCGACGAGGACCTAGGTCTCACCGTGACCATGCCCGCCGGGCTGGCTGAGGAGGTCATCGTCTGCGACGCCTCGCCAGAGCTGCAGCCGGGGAACCCGGAGGTCATCCAGTACGTGCTCAGCCGGCGGCGCCTACCCGACGAGCGGATCGACGCCGGCGGCGAGCTGCTGTCGCGCTTCGTGGCGGCGGTCGAGCCGCATCAGGGCCCGGCCACCCTCAGTGCCGTCGAGCTGCTGGAGGGAACGGGCGCAAGTCCTGAGACCGTCGGCGTGGCCGTGCACCGCGAGGGATCAGCCGATCTGATCCACAGCGCACTTGACCGCGAGAGCTGCCGATGGCGCTACGACGGGGAGACGCTGTCCGTGGACGCCGAGTACGCCCTGGTCACGCTCGACGACGCTGGCGTGGCGCGCGCCGTGGTCGTGAACGGCGCCGGCCTGCGCTACGGGGGCTTCTCGCTCGACGCGGAGCCCGCGCTGGAGGCCACCGTCACCGCGGTGGACTTCGCCGGCAATGCCATCGTCATCGACAGCGAGATACCCGATCCGCAGCAGCTTGTGGGCGACGTCTTGCTCCTCGGCAACGACCTGCAGCGTGCCAGCTACACCGTGGCCGAGGCGGGCGCGGTCGAGGGTGGCACGCGCCTGGGCTTCGGCGACGTGCTGTTCGTCTTCGGCATGGGCGCGGTGGCCGAGATTGACGCGGACGCCGCCGTCGTGACCTCGGACCGGGACCTGGTAGGCTACGGCCGCGTCGATGCCGGGAGACACGCCGGCCGTTGGCTCTACAACGAGGACCGCTCGCGGGCCTTTCGGATCGCTTCGGTCTCGCGGACGGAGTTCGTGCTTGAGGATGTCATAGATGATCTTGACGAGGTCTTCACCGACGCCGACGGTGATGGCCGCCGCGTCTACTGGATCAGCGACGTGGGGCCCGGCGACTTCTGCCGCATCCCGCGGGCGACCGTCTACGCGCGCTGAGCGGCTGCGCCCCCCGTAGGGCAGGCGTACTGGCTGCCAGGAAACTGGTCCGGCCGAGAGACTCAGTAACGATGCGCGAAAGGTGTGCGGAACATGACGAGAGTGCTCCTGCCGACGATCTGTCTCGTGCTGGCGACCGGCGCCTGTGCCGAGCGCTGGCAGCCCCCTGACGGGCGTTTCCCCATCCTCGGGTGGGTCATCCCATCCGCCGAGGGCTTCGAGGACTACGCCGACGCCGGCTTCACCGTGCTCTGGGCCTGTCGCGAGGCGGATCTCGAGGCCGCTGAGGCCGCGGGTCTGAACTCCCTCGTGTCCGGGTTCATCCGGGAGACCGAGGAGGAGAGCCAGCAGTTCGTGCGCGAGACCATGGGCCGTCCGGGCGTCATCGGCTACAGCATGAGGGACGAGCCGGGCGCCGATGACTTCGCAAAGTACGCGCAGTACCGCGCCTGGGGTGAGGAGGTCTGGCCGGAGGCGCTGTATCAGATCAACCTCTTCCCCAACTACGCCAACGCCGAGCAGATGGACGTGCCGACGTATCGGGAGTACGTGGCGCGCTTCATGGAGGTCTACGACCCGAAGGTGCTCTCCTTCGACCACTACCCGCTGGTGGGGGAGGATGATCTGCGGCCGCAGTACTACGAGAACCTGGAGATCATCCGGGAGGCCGCGCTCGAGCACGACGTTCCCTTCTGGGCCTTCGCGCTGGTGACCCCGCATTGGTCCTACCGGGATCCCACTGAGGCCGAGATCCGCTTCCAGGTATTCTCCGACATCGTCTACGGCGCGCAGGGCATCTGGTACTTCTGCTACAAGCAGCCCTCGCCGGAGTTCTTCCTGGGCGGCGTGGTCGATCGCCAGGAGCGTCCAACGCACCAGTACCCGCGGGTGCAGCGCATCAACGCCATCCTGCAGGCGTGGGGCCCGACGCTCCTGCGGCTGCGCAGCACCGGCGTCTACCACGTCGGCGAGCCGCCTGAGGGGACCGTCGGCCTCCCCGCGGACAGCCTCGTGCGCTCGGTCAGCCCGGCCGAGCAGATGATCGTGGGCGAGTTCCAGCACGCTGACGGGCGGCACTACGTGATGCTGATGAACAAGGACTGGCATCGCGCCCGACAGTACCGCATGGGACTCGCCCCGGAGGTGACGGCCCTGCGCGAGGTCTCGCGGCGCGACGGCCAGTTCCACCGGCCGCTGCAGGCAGCTGGAGGGCAGGTGAAGCTCCGCGTCATGGCCGGGGGAGCGCGGCTCTTCCGGGTCGAGCGATAGTGAGACCGCACGATGCCCGGACGTGAAGGCCCCTCTCGCCTGGACGTCGAAGATGCGCGACGCGATACTCGCTGTCGGTCGAGACACCTAACCAGTGGCGAATGGGGAGGAGTCCGATGTCTTCACGAAAAGTTCTCGCACTTGGAGCAACCGTCCTGGGCGTGTGTCTGTTTGTTGCGAGTGCCCACTCGGCGCCGCCCGGCACCGCCTACCGGTGCCCGGCAACCGTAGTGCCGATGGTCCTGGAGGGCCCGTCGGTCGATGGCGACCTCTCGGATTCGGTGTGGGCGCGCGCCAACCCGCTCGGGCCGTTCGTCACCATCGCGGGCGCCGACGCAACGAATGAGACAGACGCGCTGGCGCTCCGCACGGCTGACGAGCTCTTCGTGGGCGTGCGCTGCGGCCTCACCGAGGGCTCGGAACTGGAGGTTGAGGACAGGACCCGCGACGGCGACGTCTACCTCGACGAGAGCGTCGAGCTGTTCATCGACCCGCATCTGACCATGCGGCGATACTACCACTTGCTCGTCAACGCCGACAACATGCAGCGCGACGAGGCGGCGGACAGATTCGCCAATCCTCAGTACGATGCAGGCTGGGACGGCCGCTGGCGCTCCGCGGTGAGCATGGCGGGCGACGGCTGGCAGGTCGAGCTTGCCATCCCCCTGGTTGAGATCGGGCTGCGGGAGGCAGAGGGAGCAACCATCGGCATCAACTTCTGCCGCAACGACATGACCGTCGGCGAGCATACCTGCTGGTCGGCCACCGGTGCGGGCTTCCATCAGCCCACGCGCTTCGGAGTAGCGGTGCTGCCGGGGAGCTTCGGGCGCCCGCACCTGGACCTCACGCTCCCCTCCGTCAGCGCCCCCTCTGTGGGTGCCAACCAGCAGTCGCTGACGCTGATCAGCCGCGATCGGCGCCCGCGCGAGCTGCAGGGGCGGGTCGTGACCGTCATCGGCACGCGCCGAGACGAGCAGCCGCTTGATCTCCCACAGCTGCCGCCCGGCGAGACGGTGACGGCGACGGTGAGCTACGAGATCGAGGAGGCCGGCGACGGCGCGGTGGTGCTGCTGGTGGAGGAGGCCGGCGAGGTGCAGCGGGCGGCGAAGGTGGCGGTCTCCCTGCCGCGCGCGCTCTATGAGACAATCGGCTACACTCTCGCCGACGACGGGCCGATGGGCCTGTGGTGGGCGGAGAGTACCTACAAGATCCATCGCGAGCAGCAGCAGCCGTCGGAGGTGCGTGACGCCGTGGAGCTGAGCGCGGCGGCGCACGAGTTCGAGGCGGTGCAGATCGTGCTGCGGCCCAGCGAGGCCATGGACGTGTCGGTGGGTGTCTCGGACCTGCAGGGCGACGGGGCGGCCATCGACGCGGAGAACCTGCGGCTGCTTGAGGTCGCCTACGTGCCGGTGCACTGGCGGACGGATTCCTTCGGCTTCCCGGGCGACTGGCCTGATCCGCTCCCGCCGCTGCAGGGGCCGCTACACTGCGAGGCCGGCCAGAACCAGCCACTGTGGCTGCTGGCATACGTGCCCCCGGGCACCCCGGGCGGCGTCTACGAGGGCGAGGTGACGCTCACGGCCGGCGATGTCAGACAAAGCGTGCCCCTGCGGCTGCGAGTATGGGACTTCGAGCTGACTCCGGAGACGCACACCCGCACGGCCTACGGCGTCGGCCCGCCGTACGGCTTCGTCGGCGCAAAGACAGAGGACGAGAGGCGCCGGGTGTTCGACCTCTATATGCAGGCCTGCCGCGACCACCGCATCTCGCCGTACCGCCCGTTCAGCTTCCACGCCATGGACATCCAGACGCTGCCGCCCATGCGCCGGCTCACGATCGGACGGTTCGGTCTCGTCCTGCCCGAGGCCGGCGAGCACCCCTGGCAGATGCTCTGGGACGGGGAGCAGATCGCTACACAGCGCACGTCCATGACGCACTTCGAGAGGGAGGGCGTGGGCTATCAGGGCACGGGCGTCTCATGGCCTTACGTGGACAACATCGCATCGGTGACCGAGGTGGAGAGCACCGAGCACATGCGCGTGTACGAGGTGGTAGCCGAGCGCACCGGCTCGGCGCCGGCCGCCCGCAGCTTCCGGCTGACCTTCCGGCTCTTCGTTCCCACCGGCGACAACTGGTTCGGCTGGCGCCTCGTGCAGATGGAGAGCACCGACGAGGTCGAGGTCGAGGTCCGCAACTACTACAACATTCCGCGCACGGAGTTCGAGGCCCGGCAGGTCGCCAACGGTGAGAGCTTCACGGCATGGTCGGGCGACGAGATCGGCTTCGGCGTGCTCTGCCTGGACGGCTCGGTCTCGGGGCTGAGCGTCAATGAGGCGGCGTCCGGCGTCACCGTGGCGAACCCAGTCGAGCCCTTCCGCATCAGCGAGGGACATACCCACGAGGGCTGGGGGCCGTTCGTGGTCTACTTCGCCACGGATGAGACCTCCCCCGATGCTCTGGCGGACCGCGCCCAGTGGCTGCGTGGGCGCATCGACCCGGCCGACCCCACCTCCTACGTCCCCGCCGAGCCGCTCCAGATCTCCGAACAGCGGCGGGAGACGACCGCGTTCAGCCATGACTTCGCGCGCTTCGACGAGGGCGCCGAGCGCTACCTGGAGCAGTTCCACTTCAACGCCTTCAACTACTCGGCCATGCCGGGGAGCATCGCCGGCCATCCGCGCTTCACCGATGAGTACCGGCGGCTGCACGCCGAGATGTACGGGCCGGCCATCGAGCACCTGCGCCAGAAGGGCTGGCTGCCGCTGGCCTACTCCTACTGGTTCGACGAGCCGACCGAGGAGGAGTATGAGTACGTGGCCGAGGGGATGAGCGTGCTGGGCGAGAACTGCCCCGGACTCACGCGGCTGCTGACCGAGCAGCCCGAGGAGCCGCTCTACGATGTGGTGGACCTGTGGGTGCCGGTGCTCAGCCAGTTCGACCCGGAGATCTGCGCCGCCCGCCAGGCCGCCGGCGACGAGGTGTGGTGGTACGTCTGCTGCGGGCCGCGGGCCCCCTACCCGAACAACTTCATCGACCATCCGGCCATCAACCACCGCATTCGGTTCTGGATGGCCGAGAAGTACAATATCGAGGGCTCGCTCTACTGGTCCACCACCTACCACGGCGCTATCCCCGAGGGGCTTGAGGAGGCCGCCGCGGGACCGCGCAACCCGTGGGAGGAGCCCATGAGCTTCAACAGCCGCGGGGGCCACTGGGGCAACGGTGACGGCTTCCTGCTCTACCCGGCCAGCCGCCGGCCCAGCGACGAGCCGGTCCTGGAGCCACCGGTGGTGTCATTGCGCTTTGAGATGCTCCGCGACGGGCTGGAGGATCGCGAGTACTTCTGGACCCTGCGCCAGCAGGTGCAGCGGCTGGAGGGGATGCGGCCGAACGCCGACCGCAATACGCGCCGGGCCATCGATGGCGCCCTGCGGCAGGCACGGCAGGCCCTCGGCGCACCCGACAGGCTGGCGAGGACTCTGACCGAGTACACGAAGGACCCAACGGAGCTGCTGGCACAGCGGCGCGCGCTGGCGGAGGCCATCGAGGCCTGCAGGGGCATCGAGTGACAAGCGCGCCCACAGCCGCGTCAGCCCCCGACAGTCAGCTCGGCGGCGTCCGTGACGCCGGTGGCCACGTCGGTGGCGCGGATCGTCCAGGTGCCGGGCGCGTCGTCGAGCGCCAGCCGAAACTCGGCGGAGGCGATCCCCCGCGGCGCGGTAAGCTGCCGGCCGTAGTGGTCCAGCATCCGTCCGGACGGGTCCGTGACCTCGAGCCGGAAGACGTGCAGGTCCGCCTCAGCGGGCCCATCCACCGACACGAGCGCCTCAACGGTGTCGCCGGGAGCCACGTCGGCGTCGCGCAGGCGGACGTTCAGCCCCTCCACCCGATAGGGCAGTAGCGAGTAGAGGCGGCACTGGCCGGGCCCGAAGACCTCCTCCACCGTCTGCCTGGCGCCCAGGTAGCTGCCGCTGCGGGCCTCGTAGACGTGCGGCTGTCCCTGGAAGGTCAGGCGCACCTCTGACCGACCGTCGGCGGTGTCGCGCAGCGCACCAACGAACTCCGCCTCGCCGGCCTGGAAGCGCGCGATGTAGAGATGATGGTCGCCGGTCACGTCGAACTCGATGGCCGGCCGCACGCCCGCCAGCTTCAGCGTCTCCGCCACCAGCTCCCGCAGCGGCTCGCCCGCGCCGGCCTCGCGCCGCCGCAGGTAGCTGTCGAAAAAGAGGTTGAGCAGCACCGCGCGCCCCTCGCCCACCTCGTTGACGATCAGCGCCGGCTGCCCCGCCGCCTCCCCCAGCGCCCGACCGGTGGTGAGTGAGAGCCCCGTGTCTCCGCCCAGCGTCTCGAAGCTCACCGACGTGGCGTCGCACTCGCCGAGGGCCTCATCGAAGGCGGCCATGCCCTCGGGCCGGCGCGCCATCGGGTCAACGTTCTCGCGCCGCACGCCGAAGAGCTCGTCGAGCGCCCCGCTCGGACGCGGTGTGCAGTGCTCGTCCATCAGGCCCACGCGGCCATCCGCCAGCAGCGTGCCGCCTGCCGACACGTAGCGCTCGATCTGCGCGACCTCCTCGTCTGAGAGCGCCACGGAGTAGGGCAGCACGAAGGCCGCCGGCATCTGCTCCGTGAGCTCACCCTCCTCGAGCTGCTCGTAGGAGAGGAAGCGCACCTGCATGCCGCTGTCCTCGATGGCCTGGACCCAGCCGCCGCGATTGTCGCTGTGCAGCGCTTGGCCTCCGGTGATCCACGCCCCGTGGATGCTCGGGTGCGAGTAGTGCACGAGGACATCGGCCTGCCGCTCACACGCATCCAGCAGCCGCGCCAGCCCGCCCTGGATGTCATCGAGGTGGGCGAGAGCGTCGGAGGTGCTCTGCGTCCAGGTGTAGTCGGGCCAGAAGACGTAGCTGCTGGTGAAGAAGCTGCCGCCGTCGCTGTCGTTGAGCAGCCGGCGCCACAGGGTGCGGGAGAGGCCCGGGTCGGTCGCCGCGTAGCCCCACCACGGCGCTGTGAGCATCTCGTGGAAGGAGCGGTGCATCTCGCCGGTGTTCTTGTGGTCGTAGGTCTGAGCGAAGTCGAGGGCGTCGGTGAGGCGCCACCAGTCATAACCGCCGTAGGCCTCCGCCGCCTGCGTGCCGGAGATCCCCACGCGCGCCCCGGGGTCGTGAGCCTCCAGCTCGCCGTCAACGAAGTCCATGAACCACGCCAGGCTGAACTCCATGAAGCTGCGGTGGTCGGCCCACGGCGCGTAGTTGCCGCGCTCCCGCACCTCCTCGGCGGTCATGGGCATGACCTCATCCCAGGCCGCGAAGTCGGTCTCCCACTGATCGTTTAGCGCCGCCAGCGACGGGTACTGCCCCTGCAGCCACAGCCTGAAGTGCTCCAGAGCCACCGGGCTGAAGTCATAGTCGAAGGGCGTCACGTAGTGGGTGATGGACAGCTCGTCGCCGCAGGAGTAGCCCACCGGTCGGTAGCGCGCCGTAGCCTCAGTGACCTCCGCCACCTTCTCCGCGACGAGCTGCCGGGTGTCCTCGGCCTGCAGCGTGTAGGGCCGCTGCAGGTACTGCTTGTCCCCCGTCTTCGTGTAGAGCTCGCGCTGCTCGTCGAAGGTCAGCATGTCCTCGCCGCGCACCCTGTTCATGTGCAGGGCCGGGCCGATGACGCCCAGCGGCATGAGGCGGAAGCCGTGCTCGAAGCTGTTGCGCTGCTCGCCATCATGGAGCCAGTTCGAGGAGGTCGTGACGGCCTCGATGCCCAGGCGCTTGACGCGCTCGGAGGCCCAGTGGGCGAGGTACTCCCGCGAGTAGGCTCCCGCGGGGCTCGCCCACATCGACGCCAGCCACGGCTCCCAGGCGCGCTCGTCCCAGGCCGGCGGCATGGTCAGGATAGTGCGCTCCTCGGCATCCAGCAGATTGTCGCCGTCGCGCACCTCCACCCGCACCGTGGCGGTCGTGGCCAGCGGCTCGGGCAGCTCCACCGACAGCGACGACTCGCCCGACGGCGCGGCATACTGCGCCTGCCTCGCCACCAGCCGACCGT
>JBNGDZ010000047.1:0-237 GCA_049975765.1 Armatimonadota bacterium | reverse complement strand
CTCACCTGCGCCGGCGCAGGCTCCACCGGCTCGAGCGTCACCTGCGCTCGCACCGTGTCTCCCTCACGGTAGATGCGGTCCTCCACATCCAGCGCGGCGACCTCGACGCGCGGGGTGACGCGCACAGTGGTCGTGCCCCAGTCGAGCACGGCCCCCTCCTGGTCGCGGAGTATCAGATCGACCAGATGCAGGCCGCCGGGGAGGCCGTCAGGCAGCGGAACGGCGTTCTCGCCTGCG
>JBNGDZ010000046.1:12321-16194 GCA_049975765.1 Armatimonadota bacterium | reverse complement strand
TTCCTTGATGCAGTAGGCCTCATCAAGCACGGCGCGGTACGCATTCTGGAGGAACGGCTGAGCCGCGATCACTCGTGGTATGATGATGACCATCAACAGAGCGATCCAGAGCGCCTTCTCCCACCCCGGCTTGCGGGCCCACATCCCCAGCACAGACATCCGGGAGGGCCTGCTCGATCGCTCGGAGGACTGCATAGGCAATGTGTATGTCCTTCCCTCGCTCGGGAGCGCTCAGGTCCGGCTCGCCGAGGTTGATTACCGTGATGCGTTGTGGCCAGCCATTCTGGCCGACATCCCTGAAGGCGGCTGCTCGCCGGCTGTCTTCAGACCGGACCGAACTCCGTGTCCGCCTGCCGGAAGGAATCCGCGCGCCGACAGAGAACAATGCGTCACCCTCCGGGGGCCGGTCCAGGCCACCGTCGGGCACGAGCACGCGCCTGCGGGCAGAGGCCGGTCCCATCTCTCGTACCGAACGCCGCGTAAGCCAGGAGCTGGCGCCGTGCCGTCAGGACTCCTAAGACACGGAACCATAATGACCCTCGGCAATGTCGCCGCGGGCGTCCTCAGCTATGGCTTCATCGTTCTCGCCGCCCGTGGCCTGGGACCGAAGGCATTCGGTGCACTCGGCGTGCTTCTCACATTCCTGTACGTGACCGGGGCCCTTGTGCAGGGCATAAAGACCCTCGTCGCCCAGAACATCGTAGAGGCCCAGTCCGACACGGGCCCCCACGATGTCACGGACCTGGCGCGCTCCTCCACCCTGACGGTCAGCGCCTACTCCATCGTCCTCCTCGTCGTCTACTCCGCGGCCAGCCCCTTCATCGACACTGCGCTGCATCTTGAAAGCGTATCAGCAGTGATCCTGGTGGGTCTCATATCGGTTGTCACCGCGCTCAGAGGCCGGCTTCCGCTTCGCACTGGGGCTCGTGCTATGGGCCACCGGCTTCACCCTGGTGCGGGCGGTCGTGGCGTATCTGCTCAGCTCACTGCTGCGCCTGGCAGGCTATGCGCTATGCCTGCCGATTGACTGGCGCCGATTCTTCGCAAGCAGGCTGGGTCTTCGCGAGACCACGATCACACGCCGAGCATACATCACCGGCGCGGCCTTCTGTCTGCTGGCTGCCCTCACGCAGGTCGACATGATAGCGGCCAAGCACTATCTCGCTGCCGACGTTGCGGGCCACTACGCGGCGGCCTGCACTCTGACCAAGACGCCGTTCCTGCTGCTTGCGGGCAGCTTCGCCAGCGTGATGTTCCCGTCAGTCGTCCGGACAGGCAGCACGACCTCTGAAGGTCTGAAGCTACTGGCGCAGACGCTCGGCCTGGTCGGCGGCGGCATCGGGCTTGTTGTGGTGGTCTGCTCGCTGCTGCCAGAGCAGATCGTCACCCTCCTCATGGGAGCGGAGTTTCGCCCGCTGGCGGACTGGCTGCCGATCTTCGCGCTCCTGGCGTGCGCCCCGGGCCTTCTCTCCGTGGTGGCCCGCTACTACATGGTCTCCCACGGGTCGCTGCTGGTGCCGTGGCTCGCGATCGGGCTGGCGGCAGTCGTCGGCTCTCTGGCGCTGTTCCACGACAGCGAGCTACACATTGCAGCCGCCATGGCCATCGGCAGCGGCGTCCCGCTGCTGGCCCTTTGGGCCCACGGCGCAGTGCTGGCGATGCGGGTGTCTCCACGCACGGACTGAGGCCGCAATGCATCGACAGAGCCTGAGGCAGCCGACCGGGCACCTCAGAGGTATCCCAGGTCGGCGAGCCTCTCCTTGACCTGTTCCTCCTCCTCCCGCGAGTATCCGGCCTCTCGCACGCCGGTCTGCAACGGCGTGTCGCAGCGCCTGACGGGTACCGCACTGCGGAAGTCCGTGGACAGCACCTCTTCAAGCACCCGTCCATCCATCTGCTCCGGGACCGGATGGCCGAGAACGTGCAGCAGCGTGGGCGCGATGTCAGTAAGCGATGCGTCGTCCGGCTCAGCCCCCGCGGCGAAGCACGGACCGCAGGCGAGGAAGGTACCATACTCCCTGTGATCGCCGGTCCTCGCTCTGCCCTCGTGAAAGGGACCCGTGAACTCGGGATCTACCCTGCCGACATGGGGCGAGGTGATTCCGCTCAGCACATGGCCCTCCTGCCACTGCACGATCAGGTCGAGAGCTTTGTGGGCATGGGGTCCGACATACAGCTCGCTCCCCCGCCGGATATGCCGCACAGCCGGCTCGCCCGTGTCATGTATCCGTGCCGCCATCAGCTCCCGCGTGATGGTGTCTGTGACCTCGTCCATCTGGCTTGGCCCGACGGTGCCGGCCGGCTCGCGACCGCTGAGGTTGACGAAGATTCGGCCCGCTCCAGGGAGCCTGAAGCAGAATGCCTTCGTTGACTTCCAGTCCGTCGGTCCGTACATGTAGTCCCTCATGAGATGGCCGCTGACGCGACCGGGGCGGGTCGCGATCCGGTCGATGAGGCCTCTGGGCGCAAGCCTGGCAGCGCCCCTCAGCAGCCTGGCGGAGGCGTCACGCAGGCTCGACACGGCACTGCGCCTGACATGGAGGAGGCCCAGCGCCGCGAGCAGAGGTCGGAGATGGTTGTTGCCGTATGTCTGAGGGCCACTGCCGTGATCGGAGACAATGAGCACGTTCATGTCATCCGTGACCTCCGCCAGCAGGGAGCGTAACACCTCATCGATGGCCCGGAAGACCTCCAGCAGCAGATCCTCTTGGGTGTCAGCCTCTGCATGCCGCTGGTGCGCGGGGTCATGCGTGTGCCACAGATAGTGCGCCGCCCAGTCAGACTCGCTGATGACGTGCACGAAGCAGTCCCAGTCCTCAGAGGTCAGCAGCTCTCGCGCCACACGAGCCTTCAGCCTCATATCGGCTATGAGCTGACGACAGAGCGCGTGAGCGCCGCCCCGACGCATGCATGCAGTGTAGTTGGGCTCGAGGGGGTAGCCACCGTGGCGCTGGGTGATATGCTCGCTCAGCTGAGAGGGATAGGTGAATCCCGGGGAGTCGCTGGAGGGCGTCGGAAAGCCGCTGATCCCGACACCGTTGAGCGGCTCTGCCGGGAAGGTCAGGGGGACATTGAGCACAGCGACGCGCCGGCCCCACTCGCTGAGCAGTGACCATGCCGTGCGTGAACACCTGTCGCTCGAGTTGATCGCGCGAACATCGTAGTCGTGATCGATCCTCTGCTGGAACTCGAAGATGCCATGCTTGCCGGCATTGACCCCACACTGGAAGTCCGTCCAGGCCTGGGCGCTGAGCAAATTGGGGGCCGATCGCAGTCTGCCCCACGCCCCCTGCTCAGCGAGACGGCTCAGGGTCGGCAGTTCGCCCTGATCCATCCATCGTCTGAGCACCTCCGGGTCAGCCCCATCGATGCCGATGACCAGTAACCTGCTCGGGCCGCTCGAACCGGCCATACCAGGTCCTACCTCCACTTCCGATCTCGCCGGGGTCTCTGTGATCTGCTGGGAGCTTCGGTGGGGCATCAGTTGAGGGCCTCTCTGTTACGCTGGGGACTCGCGCGACGCGGGAAGTTGATGAGGGACCGGTAGATCCTGGAGAGCAGCCCCGCCGCGCCGCCGACCGCCCAGACCAGCCCGCGCAGCATGAAGATGGGGACAATGAGCGCCTGGCGCCAGTCACCGGTATCCCGGATGGCGAACGCCGCCACGGGCACCTGCAGGAGAGCACTGCCCGCCAGGCAGCCGAGGAGGGCCCACGCCACCCCCGGCACCCACACAAACGGCACCAGCCCGATCACTGCCGCACTGAGAAGAAGCGACAGCCAGTCGCGGTGATCCACGTAGCCATCGCCCTGGAAGACTTTCGCATACCGCAGTACACTATGGGCGCGGTAACAGGCTTTGCGGTACTGATC
>JBNGDZ010000046.1:0-12311 GCA_049975765.1 Armatimonadota bacterium | reverse complement strand
TGGTTGACGTAGCCGTCACTCTTGAGCACCTTTGAGTGCCGAAGAACGCTGTCGACCCGCCAGTAAGATTTGAAGTACTGGCTTCTCAGCCAGGACCTGAACCTGGGGGCACCGTTGTGGGCGACAGCCACGTCCTTGAGCAGTTTGAGCGTGCGGCACCGCTCCGCTACCCTGTAGGACAGCTCGTTGTCAGCCGCTCCCACGGCTCCCCTGGAGCCCGTGAAGAAGCCCCCGACCGCGTCGAATACCTCGGCGGGAATAGCCATGCAGAAGCCGCTGATATGCTGGGTGTCCTCGGGCGCGCGCAGATGCCGGTAGCGGATCTCCTCATCGATGGCGCGAGCCACGGGAGAGGCATAGCTCGGCGGGGCGAAGACCGGGCCCACCAGACCGATCGTAGGATCCGCTTCCAGCGCCTCGACGACGGCCCCGACACAGTGGCGCGGGGGAACCGAATCAGCGTCCAGGAACAGGAGGATCTCCCCACGCGCCGTCCTGCGGGCGTTGTTGAGAGCCTCCGGCCGACCGGTATTGGCTTGCGTCACGCAACGCACCGCAAACTGACGCACCTTCTCCACGGTGCCGTCGGTCGATCCGTCGTCCACAACGATGACCTCGTACTGATCCCTGGGGAAGTCCTGATGGAGGCAGGCGTCGAGCGTGGCCGCAATGGTCCGTTCGGCGTTATATGCAGGGATGATGATGGATACCTTCATCGCTTGTCAGACTCCGGGCTGGCCACAGGAGGGCTTGCCGGCGTTTCCCTGCGTCGTATGAGAGCGACGTGCTGGGCGAGCTTCTTGGAGCGCTCGTTTGCCTCTGTCAGCTTCGTGCACAGGTGAATGCATACGACCGCCAGGAAGGCGATCGCCAGCATGAAGATGGTGGTCGTGGCCTTCGAGGCGCCCGACACCGCTATGACGGTGCGCAGGGCGGTCGGCCAGGCCACCAAGAGCAACGTTGCCGCGCTGGCAATCACCCACAACCACGAGTACTCCTCCCGCAGACGCCGCCGCCGCACGAGATCCACGACGAACACGAACAGCAGGACCGCCAGGGAGACAGTGAATATGGCCTGCCGCGGAGACATCATGGACATTGTCAACCACTCCTCGCCAGTTCGGGCGGCTTACGCAGCAGAGTCAGCCCGATCGAGAGAAGCATCTTGAACATGTACCAGATCGGCTTGAGCAGGCCGCTGTGCATGGACTGCCCGGCCTCGCGGTCGTACATTCGCACCGGGATTTCGCCCACGCGGAGCCCTGCCCGATGGATCATGATCAGCACGTCCGCGTCCGGATAGTCCGAGGGGTAGACATCCGAAGCGTAGAGGGAGATTGCTGTGCGGTTCACGGCCTGGAAGCCCGAGGTCGGGTCGGTTATGTTCTTGCCGGTGGTGACGCGAGTAAGCCAGCGCATCACCGCCATGCCAAGCGCCCGCGCCCTGCTGGGACGGTAGTCTCCCCCGTCCAGGAAACGTGAGCCTATGACGAGATCAAGCTCGCCGGAGCGCAGGGCATTGAGCAGGTCGGGGATGCAGGCCGGCTCGTGCTGACCGTCAGCGTCGAGCTGGACGACCTCGTCGTAGTCGTTGGCCTCGGCATACATGAAGCCCACCTGCAGGGCCCCGCCGTATCCGAGATTGACGGGCAGCGGCAGCACAGTGGCTCCAGCCTCGAGCGCCACCCGCAGCGTGTTGTCCGTTGAGCCATCGTCCACGACGACTATGTCAAGGTCAGGCGCGGCCAGTCTGGCCCTCGCGATCGTGGATGCGATGTTCTCCGCCTCGTTGTAGGCAGGCATGACGATCATGGTCTTCATCGTGACGCCCTCACTCCTCATCCCCCACCGCTTCGGGTCTCGCCAGCCACAAGTAGATCTTGGGGCATTGGTTACGCGCCAGTGCAAGCTCGGAGCACCACCCGCGCCCAAACCTCGCCATCTCCACGGCACAGACCCATCGCCGGGCCTGATGAGCGACGCCCGCGCACCGCTTCAGCCTGGTCTTCCATGCCGCAGTTCGAGCACGCGCACTCGCCACACCATCGGCACCAGTCGGAAGTTGTGTTCTGACTGCCCCCTCTCGCTACCCGGTACGTGCCGGGTGCTCAGCATGGTCATTCGCGACGGCCTGCCGTGGTTCGCTCCGCAAGAAAGCCTGCGGATGGCCGACCAGCACTCCGTACCACAGAAAGAAAAGCCCCATTGGCGCGGTCATCGAGTACACGTTCTGCACGTAGCCGATTCCGCCCCAAACAACGATGGCGCCGAGCAGGGCCACGGCCAGTCCCCGATCAACACGCGCATCTCGTCTACCTTCTGCCCCGATGCGCAACACTGCGCCAAAGAGCGAGATCGCCAGGCCCAGGGCGAGAAGCGCCCCCAGGACTCCGAACTCAAGCAGGAGGGCGATGTACACGTTGTGCAGCGCGGAGCCCCGCTGAGCTACCTCCGCCACGCTTCTCTCAGTCCTCCCCCAGAGCAGAACCTGCGTGTCCTCGAGATGCGAGACATCCGCCTGTCTCATAGCCATCGCCCCTCGGTAGGGGCCGATCCCCACGAGTGGGTGCCACTGCGGGGACGAGAGCGTCGCGAACGCGGCCTGCCTGTAGGCAACGCGCGATTCATCGGTCTGGTCGAAGCGACTGAGCAACGCGCTACCTGCTGGAGTCATGGACCACGGGACATACGCCAGCGCCCCGATGATCAGAGCCTTGCCGGCGGCGGACCGGGTCTTCGGCGCCATCAGGCAGACCACCGCGACGACCATAAGAAGGACGGTCGCGGCTCTCTCCCCAGTCCTGGTGACCGCGTAGGCGGTGAGCAGCAGACCGAGGAACGAGAGCCAGCGTTTCCAGCCTGACTCAGCCGTGGCGGCCACATAGATGAAGAGCGCTGGCCACATAGCCATGTACGCCGCCGCGGTCCAGATATAGCCGAACGGCCCCGTCGCCCGCCCGTTGTGGGTCGAGTAGAAGGGGCTGGCTCCTGCCCTATCCTGCAGCACCATGATGACGGCCTGGACGGCGACAGCCACGAGGCTGATCTTGATCAGGCGCACGAGCTTCTCGTGGTCAAGTGGAACCAGACGGACCATGAAGTAGAGGCCCATGGGATAGATGATCTTGTTGCCGTACTTCTTCCAGTAGGTGTCCATCGGCACATGGCCCGCGTAGAGCAGACTGACCAGCCCAAGTATGCCCAGCCCGATGATCAGCAGATCCGGCCAAATGGGCTTCGGCATCCCTCTCGACTTGAGCGCGCTCAGAAGACATAGGCCGAGAACCAGTGGCATGAGCATCTGGAGCGGGTTGCCGATATTGTGGCCACAGAAGCTGTTGTAGGTGAACTCCATCGGGATGACGGTCAACGCGACGACTGACGCTACTACGCCCCAGTAGGGGTCGTAGAGGGTGGCAAGCACGAGAGCGGTCCCCACCAACACCAGCACGGCGATCGCTGCATTGTAGTGGACTGCCACACCGGCCACCAGCAGAGCCAGCGTCACCAGGGTAGCCAACACCGGCACTGCTGAGCCTCGGCGAAGGGCTGTCCTGTCGGCAACATACGACTGGACTGATGTACTCACGCGCGAACCTCCCCACTTCGGGGACTACATGCCGGCGGCCCTTTCGGCTTTGGCCAGATAGAAGCTCTGCATGTAGCTATGGATTCTCTGTGTTCGCTCCGCGCCGAACAGCCTCGTAGGGACAAGCTGTGTCACAAGGCGTACATCGGCCGCCCGGAGCCTTCTACGAAGGAACACAAGATACAGACATACAGCGATCGGAAGTCCCGCAATGGCAACCAACGGGCCTGCGTTCGCCAGTTGCAGACCGGCCGTCAGGCCGACCCCCAGCAGGGCGCCAGCCGCTCCCAGCAGCAGGCCGCTCGTCGAGTGTACCGTTCGCAGAGTGCGCCTCAGCAGATGCACGCCGAGCGGAATGGCGAGGGCCACGGTCGTCAGCCGCCCTACGGCCGCACCGAGCCCGGCGTAGTGGACCGTTAGGACGGCGATCAGGCCCAGGGACAGCGTCTTCTCAGTCGCATCCAGGAGCAGCATGTGCCAGCGGTTCCCGGTGACGAGGATGTGGCGCCGATAGAGCGCGTAGAGGCCGTCCAGGAGCAGGTAGACGCACAGCACCGAGAAGATCACGCCCGCACTGGCGTACTCCCCGCCGGCATACAGGCGAATCACGGCGGGGCCGAGGGCGGCCAGTGTTAGGTGCAGCGGGAGCATCACGAGGAAGTAATAACGAGTGCAACGGGTGAACGTCTGCTCAGAGGCCCTCCTGCCCTCCGTTGACTTCTCTGCGAGCTTGGGCGTCAGCGTCTCCATGATGTAGGTGTCGAACTCGTGCAGGTACTCAATCACGCGGTATGCCACATAGTAGAGAGCCAGGTCGCCGGCCCCGCCGAGTGCGCCGACCAGTATGTAGTCGACACGCGACAGCGCTCCTCTGTAGACACTCGACAGATAGAACGGCCCGGCTTCCTTCAGCACATCCCACGGGGGGGCAAAGCCGGTGCCGTGACGCAGATGCGGCACGACACCAAACGCGCTGATGATGCAGCCGGCGGCTGACCCGAGCGTCAACCCCCAGATGCTGGCCTGGATGCCGCCGATCACATAGAGCACGAGCGCGCCAACGTTCCGCAACACCTGGGCGATCATCCGGGCCCCGGCCATGGTCTTGTATTCCTGACACGCATTGAGGAACCAGTTCAGGTGGCTCTCGAGAACCCTTACGAACACCGCTATCACGATCAGGCCCATGAGCCCTTCGGGCAGCTCGCCCTTGAGCAGTAAGCGGTTGGCCTGCTCCGCGAAGAGGAAGACCACCACGCACATGACCGCCGTGCACAGGAACATCCCCAGCAGGCCCGTCTTCATCATGCGCGCGGCCTCTGCCCGCCTCCCCTTGGTCAGGAGCTTGGGGACCGAACGCACCAGCGCGTCGGGCATGCCCAGATTGGTGAACGGCGCCACCAGCGCAACCAGGGCGACGCACACAGGCCACATGGACAGCTCCTGCGAGGGCAGGTTGCGGGCGAACCAGGCAGCAGCGACAAGCCCGACGACGCCTCCAAGCATCTGCCCCAGCACCAGGTAGCTCGTGTCCCGGATTACGCGGTGTCCCCGACTCAATGACATCGTTGCTGTCCTATCCCATCCCTCTACAGCATTGTGCACATGTACGACGTCAGAACCTGATCCGGAGCAACTCCCAGGCGAACTGCGCGAGCGGGCCGTGTCCCAGAGGGAACCGTCCAAGCCTCAGTCTGTCTGTCCCGGGGGTATTGGTGTGCCTCTCGGTCGTGAACGCGGCCCGGATCTCTGCCGCCGCGAGGATCGACCGGATGCTCTCTAACGACGTGCCGACCCGGCCGTTCGGGTAGGCGAACACACCTGGCCGTTCGCCGACCAGCCGCTCCAGAGCGTGCAGATTGGCCTCCATCTCCTCTGCCATCTCGCGCTCTGTGCAGCTCGGCAGGATGGTATGAGTGTGTGTATGTGCTCCTATGGTCACCAGGGCCTCCTCGGCAAGCAGTGCCAGATCATCAGGGGTCAGCATCTGGTCGGGCGAGATGTCCAACTGGCCGTCCGTACCCGCTGCCGCGTGCAGCTCCTGGATCTTGGCAGTGCGCGCCTGCGGGCCATCTCTCCTTAGCACTTTCCCCATCTCGCAGGCCACGTGCACGCCGTGCCGAGGCCCCCGAATGTCAATCGTGCCATCCATCCAGCTGACGTCGAAGCGCTTCCCGACGCTCGCCTGGACAACCGCCCGCACCTCCGCGAACCACACCGTGCTCCCCCGGATGACCGGATCGGTGCAGACAAACAGCGTCGCCGGCGCGCCAGCCGACCGGAGTACAGGCAGGCCGTTGACGAGGTTGTCCCGATACCCATCATCAAAGGTGATGACGGCCAGCCGGGCTCCCGATGTCGGGGCGTCCAGCCAGTCGAGGGCAGTCCCCACCGAGACGATGTCGAAGTGCTTGCGTAGATACATCAGGCGGTCGGCGAGGTCGGTGACTGTCAGGCCCGCATAGATGCCTCCGCCGCCAGTGTTTGCGTCGGAGCCCCTGGCGTCGAACACGTGGTGGCCGCTGAAGACGTATACTCCGCTGCGAGCCTGTCGCCAGAGCCCATTGAGGGCCCTCGTACACGCCTCAACCACACCCGTTGAGAACAGGGCGTCCCGTACCCGGTGCCTCGCACTCGACATGAGACCGGAGCTGCGGCTCCGGGCGGAGTTGCGCCCGGGACCGCGCTGTGGTCTCGCCTCTGCGCGGGTCTGCAACACCAGCACACCTCTCATCGGGAGTCCAGCCACAGCCGGAACGAGCGTTTCTGAGCCGGAGCTACATTGATGAGCGCCCGGAAGGGCCACCCTCATGCGTCAGTGCCGAGAGTGTTCCCGTCCCCTACGGCGGGGAAACTCCGCAGCCGAGCCAGTGCCGCCTGCCGGGGGACCGAAACCGTGGGCGCACTTGGCAGCGGCCCTCCAAAGGTCGATACTGCAAGCACGCCCGGCCGATGCCTTACTCCTACGAGAAGCGTCGACTGCACGGTTATGATAGCACCAGCGGACGGACGGTTTGGCTCACAATAGCTTCACAGTGCGGGACCGGGCTCGATGCCCAGGGTGTCGCCTGCAGCCGGACGCGTCGCGGGTAAGGCCGACTGGCTTCCGGGCGCTCTCCACTCCGTGCCCAAACCTCCGCTGCCTTGTGAAGTGATTGTGAGGCCGGCGCTATCCTGGTCGTGATACGCTGTGTGGTGCACGAGGAGACTACGCCCCTGGGATCATGCCCAGCGCCAGTCCACCTATCGCCGGCGATGACGCCTCACCTGAGGTGCGGCGGCTCCGCGCCGGCAGTGGCGGACGGATCGCACGTTGGGATTGTTGACTGTCGAGCCCGGACCTTGGTGCGGCGACCATGAAGATCATGATGGCCCACAAGTACATGTTCCGCGGAGGGGGGACCTCGACATACGTCTTCGGGCTCGCCGATGAGCTCGAGCGGCGCGGGCATACCTGGGTGCCGTTCACCGTCGGCTACGATGAGACAGCAGTTGACACCTACACGGACTACTTCGTATCGCCACCGTTGGGTCCCGACCAGAGTCACTACGAGGACATGAAGCTCTCGCCGCTGGCTATGCTCAAACTCCTGGCGCGTGCAACATACTCTCTTGAAGCGCGAAGGAAGGCCGCTGCGCTGATCGACGCCGTGCATCCGGATATCGCCTACATCCATAACGTCTACAACTACATGTCGCCAAGTGTGCTTGACGCCTGCGCCGGCCGCGGTCTGCCGATCGTGATGCGCGTGCCGGACTACAACATGATGTGCGCGGAGCTACACTTCCTCCGCCATGGCGACGTGTGCACGGAGTGCCTGCGGGGCGGCTACTGGCGGGCGCTGCAGCACCGCTGCCTGAAGGGATCGCTGGCGGCGACCGCTGCTCGTGTCGCCTCCATGTACGTACACAAGTGGCTCCACCTCTACGAGAAGGTGCATCTGTTCATCACGCCCTCCAGCTTTATGCGAGAGAAGCTCATCCAGGCGGGATACGGCGCACAACGCATCGTGCATCTGCGCAGCTTCTATCCGCGCCAGGTCGAGGACGAGGGGGATCGCGTGGAGGACGACTACATCCTCTACTTCGGGCGCGTCGCGCCCGAGAAGGCTGTAGACACCCTGATCAGGGCCCTGGCGAGGCTTGAGGACCCGCCAAGGCTTGTCGTCGCCGGCAGCGATGTCGATGGAACGCGCAGCGAGCTCGAGGACCTTTGTCGCGAGCTCTCGTTGACAGACAAGGTGAACTTCGTGGGATTCCAGGATCGCCAGGCACTCGATGAGCTGATCAGGCGCTGCCTCTTTACCGTCGTGCCATCGCGGTGGTACGACAACTGCCCCATGGCGGTTTTGGAGAGCTTCGCGCACGGCAAGCCCGTGGTGGCCAGCGACATCGGTGGCATCCCGGAGCAAGTGGCCGGCGGCTGCGGCATCCTCTTCGAGCCCGACAACGAGAAGGAGCTCGCGGCGAGTATGACACGGCTGTTGGGCGACGCCCGGCTCCGTCACAGCATGGGCGATGCGGCCCTGCAGCGACTCAGGGAACAGTACTCCACCCGCGCACACTGTGACCGATTGCTGGAGCTGTTCGAGGAACTCATCACTGAGAGATGCGTGACATGACACGAAGCATTCTCGACGTCGTCATCGGCTGTGACTGCGACCCGGATCGCCCGGCGTATGACGGAACACGCTATGACAGCAGGGCGCCGCTGAGGTGGTACGGCGTTCGCAACGGCGTGCCACGGGCGCGCCAGATCGCTGACGAGTTCGTGGATGACTTCGGGAACCCGGCCAGGATCACATGGTGCGTGCGGTCAGATGCGCAGATGGGGCAGCTTTACGGGGACTTCGCCTGGCCCTACGGCGCGTTCGCAGATCTCTGGCGGGAGCTGGAGGCGGGTGGCGACGAGATCGCCTGGCACCCGCACCTGTGGCGGTGGGACGAAGGGGATGAGTGCTGGTACCAGGAGATCGAGGACGAGGGATGGATCCGAGAGTGCCTGCGCGGTGGGCATGAGGCGCTGTCGAAGAGGATGGGACGGGCTGTGACCACCAGCCGAATGGGCTGGGAGTTCCACAGCAACGTGACCATGGACGAGATCAGGAGACTGGGCATTACGTTGGACTTCTCGGCCATACCGGGCCGCTTCACACCGGGCGCCGCGGACCGATGGGGCAGCAGGTTCAACGGTCACGTGGACTGGCGCGGCACACCCGAGAGGCCCTACATCCCGTCCGCCTCGGACTACAGAGAACCGGCCGAGAGCGAGACCGCATCGAATCTGCGCGAGCTGCCGATGTCCGTCTTCCGATCGCCAGCACTCGCCGTGGCCGCATTCATCCGTGCGCTGCTCAAGGCTCGTGGCCGGAGTAGGATCAGTCGCCTCCGAAGCTGGAGGACGGCACTTGCGGCGCCACTCAAGGCCTACATCACTGCCGATCACCGGCTCTTCACACGCCTGCTGCGGGCGAAGCTCAAGGAGGCGCACGCGAGTGGGCGGGCCAGCCTCGTGACCGCGTTCCATCCTGATGACGTGCTGGGAGACACGCTACTCCGACGTCCGACCGGGACAGACGACGGCTTTTCGACGAACATGAGGCAGCTCCAATCGCTCGCAGCCAAGGCAGGCGTCGCCCTACGTTTCACCAGTGCGAGCGGATTCGTTCATGACGGGATTGACCTCTGCGACCAACTTGCTGACGGTGGATCGCAGAAGCGGAGCACGGAGTCAGCCGTCACCGCCGGCTAGCGACGGCCGAGCTAGTGCACAGAAGCCCGAACCCGGAAGGGGCACGGCAATGACGAAGATGACTCCGGAGGCCATGACGGTCGGCGCGAGAACGCGACCACGTCGAGAGGAAGTAAAGCTCGCATCAGGTCGGACGATGGTCTACCCTCCACGCATTCCGTTGGCGCTGCTGCCGACGCGCATAGCCGAATGTCCGAACCTGTCGGCGCGGCTGGGCGGCAGGCGGGTCACAATCAAGCACGATGACGAAACGGGCTGCGTGACGACGGGCAACAAGGTTCGCAAGCTGGAGTTCTACATCGCCGAGGCAATGCAAAGCGGCGCAGACACACTCGTGACCGCTGGCAGCACGCTCTCGAACCACTGCCGGACGACAGCATTCGTCGCACGCGAACTTGGGTACGACGTGCACCTGGTGCTGTCGGGGCCGGAGAGCCCGCTGGTCAACGGGAACTACCTGCTGATGCTCCTGGCCGGCGCGGAGATCCGCCTGATCCCGATACAGCGCCACGATGACAAGGATGACTTCGTGAGGGAGGCCGCCGCTGAACTGGAGGCTGGGGGCGCAGTGCCGTACGTCATCCCCCCCGGCGGGACCGGAGCTCTGGGAGTAGCCGCCTACGTGCGCGCCGTCCAGGAGCTACGCGATCAGCTCCGTGAGACCGGCAGGGCAGTGGACGCCATCACGGTCACATTCGGGAGCGGAAGCACGTACTCGGGGCTCCTGTTGGGCACGCGCCTCCTGGGCATGGACGTGCGCGTGGTGGGGATGAGCATCGGCACCGACGCGGCGCAGTGCGAGGAGGTCGTCGCTGATCTCGTGGGTCAGGCATGCGAGGTCCTGGGTGTCGATCCGCCGCTGTCCGCTGATGACATCGTGATCACTGACGCCTACTGCGGCCCAGGATACGGACAGAACACCGGCGGCGACTTTGAGTTCATAAAGCAGATGGCTCGAGAGACAGGTCTTGTTCTGGACCCCACATACACGGGGAAAGCGTTTCGGGGCACACTTGAGGAGATGCAGGGCGGGCTGCTCGCAGACTGCCGGGACGTGCTCTTCCTGCATACCGGCGGCATCTTCGGGCTCTTTCCGAAGCGCAAGCGCTTCAGTCCAAGTGCGTGAGGCCCTCGGGGTGAGACCCATGGGAGAGGAATGCACGCCGAAACTGACATACCGCGAGACGCCGGCAGTGGTTACACTGCCCTTCCCGGAGACGGTTCCGACCGCGCTGGGGGTGATCCGGGCGCTGGCACAGGAGGGTGTGCCGGTGATCGCGGCGGGCGCGCGGGCCAACTGCCTCTCCATGCGCTCGCGCTACGTCTCGCATGCGTTCGTGGATGAGCGCCTGGCTGCAGACTGGGAGGGATTCGTTGCAGCGCTGCAGTCGCTGGGGGCACGTGTGAGCCCCAAGCCGGTGCTGTTCGTAAGCACAGACTTCCAGGCGGCGGCCGTGGGCAATGCCGTCGATGTCCTGCGCGAGCACTACCTCTATACCTATGTCGATCCTCAGCGACTGATGGTCGCACTGGACAAGCGCCGCACGTGCGAGGTGGCGGCGGAGGCGGGCGTCGGTGCGCCCGCGACAGTCGTAGCCGGACCCGACAGCAGTATCGCGGCTATCACCGAGCAGATCAGGTTCCCGGCGGTAGTGCGTCCGGCCGCATGGGTCGAGCTTTCCGAGGGTATGGTCGTGCAACACGAGCAGTTCCGCCGCGCGTTTGGCGCGAAGGCTGTGCGGGCCAGAGACCGTGATGAACTGGAGCGCTACCTGCAGAGCGCGGCTGATCTGGGCACACCTACCATCGTCCAGGAGGAGATAGTTGGCCCGTCCTCCCGGATCTTCGGGGCCTCCACCTACTCGGACGAAGACTTCCAGGTCCGAGCACTGTTTGTATGCAAGAAGACGCGGCAGCTACCGTCAGACTTCGGCAGCGGCACGATGGTTGAGAGCATGGCCTGTGAGGCTGTTGCCGACCACACGAAGCGGCTCGTGAAGGCGGCAGGGTACCACGGCGTTGCCGAGCTCGAGTTCAAGTTCGACGAGCGCGACCAGGAGTTCAAGATCATCGAGATCAACCCCCGGCCGGGCACCTGGATAAGCGTGGCACCGGCGAGCGGAGTCAACACGCCATACGTTGCATACACTCAGCTGCAAGGCGCGGCGATGCCTCCCGTGGAGCAGACCGGAGATACGGTGAAATGGATCAACGCACGGACTGATTTGGAGTATCTCTACAAGTACCGAGGCGGCGACCACACGGGGGAGCCGCTCTCGGTTACGTCGTATCTGAAATCAATACGGGGCCGGAGGGTCTGGGCCTACTGGGACCCCAGGGATCCGCTGCCCAGCCTTGTGCGCTTCAGGGCGGCGTCCGGCGACATCTGTCGCAGGATAGTCAGGAAGCTGCTGAAGCGGTCTTCCCGGAACGGCGGCCGCCGTTCCGCGGCCGGAACGTAGCTTAGAGACCATCGGCTGAATACATGCGATGTGAAGGTCGCGGTTGAGCAGAGGCTATGTCAGTTGCTGCCGGCCGCGCACCTTCGGGACATGTCGATTGCTGACCGATCGGATTGGAGGATTGTGCGCTGTCACCGCGGCGTGGCGAGGACGAGCGGTCAGTCTGCTTCATTCACACAGGGCCGGCCATGGTGAGACTGCTCACCGGGAACGGGCCGAATGCGATGGGTGGGGCCGAGCTGCAGCTAGACCTGCTGGGCCGGGAGCTGAGACGGAGGGGCTGGCAGGTCTCCTTTCTGGTCGGCGACCACGGGCAGGAGCCCGATCTTCGGACGCCGGAAGGCATCCGTGTCCTCCAGGCCTATGGAAGTACTGGGACCGGACGGTCGGCCACATCGACCCTGGGTGCAGTGCGGGAGTTCTGGAGGTCGCTGCAGGAGATCAATGCCGGTGTCTACGTGACGCGGGGGCTCACGGGTCAGGCCGGCGTAGTGGCGTTGTACAGCCG
>JBNGDZ010000045.1:15989-16245 GCA_049975765.1 Armatimonadota bacterium | reverse complement strand
GTCATGGACTGCGGTAAGGCCGTCGCTCGGGAGCTGGACCTGCCTCTCATCGTCGTCCCCACCACCGCCGGCACCAACGCTGCGGGCACCATCTCGTCGGGCATCGAGGAGGACACCGTGGGCCGGCGGCACTGGTACCGAGGCCCCGACGTTGTCTTCTGCGACACGCGCGTGATCGTGGAGGCCGGCCCCCGCTACCTGGCGAGCGGCATGGGCGACGTGCTGCCCTTTGGTGCCGGCCTGCGCATCTCACTGG
>JBNGDZ010000045.1:0-15979 GCA_049975765.1 Armatimonadota bacterium | reverse complement strand
GGCCGGGACGCGCCGAGTCGGGCGCCCTTGGCCTCAGCGACGCCTTCCCGACCGTCGCCGCCGAGACGGTCGCCCGGCTCACGTATGACCTTGTGATGGACAACGGCAAGCGCGCCTACGATGCGGCCACGCTGGGCATCCCCAGCGACGAGGTCGGCCGAGTCTGTGAGGCGATCTTCTACTGCTCGGCCGTGGGCGGGGCCGCCTGCGGCCTGGTGGGCGGCGACCACACGCTTCACCTCGCCAACCACCCCCGCTGCACCAGACAGCTCATCCACGGGGAGTGGGTGGCCTTCGGGACGCTGGTGAACCTCATCCTTTTCGGCTCGAAGCTGTCGGAGATCGACGAGGTGATCGACTTCAACCGCAGCGTCAAGCTGCCCACCTGCTTCGCGGACTTCGGCATCGACGAGATCAGCCGCGAGGAACTGGTCGGGCACGCCGGGACCATGGTCGGCGCAGACGGCACCGCCTCCTTCGGCCTCAACCGCAGCTTCACCGCGCGTGACATCGCGGAGGCCATGATGGAGGTGGATCACCTCGCCCGGACCCGCGACCGGAGGTGATAGCTCGGGGGGCACAGGGCAGCCTCATGATCCCCGGACCCTACAGCCCTCCCACCCCCGAGGCCGGGGGCAGCCGCAGCTCGAAGATCAGGTCGAGCACGGTGCGCGCGAAGGCGGCGGTGAACTCGCCGAAGATCAGACCGAAGAAGAACGGTCGGGCGCGGCGGTAGGCGGGCAGGCCTCCGTAGCGGAGCAGCAGGCTCTTGATCAGCCACGTGAGGAAGATCGGCAGCCACAGGCGGAACAGCCCGAAGCTGCCCGAGACCAGGTAGCCCACGGGGTGGAAGGGCCACCATACGAAGCGCGTGCGCATGGCCGCCAGCACGAGCGTGAAGGCGATCCCGTAGACGTAGCCGCCAGTCGCTGCATACTGCGGCGTGCGCGGGTTCGTCAGCCAGGCGTCCAGCTTCTGCCAGGGCGCGTTGCCGAAGGCCCACCCCGCCGGCCCGGTGAACTTGGCGGTCTCGTAGCCGGTCTGGTAGGTAACGTGCAGCAGCGCCCAGAAGGCCGCCACGATGCCCAGCGCGGATGCGCCCAGGATGACCGGCGAGAGCCCGCGCAATCTCAGGCCGGCCTGGTCGCCGATACGCAGGCAGTCGGCCTGCGCCGGCATGGGAAGCTGCCGGTGGGTGCGGACCAGCCAGAAGTAGAGGCTCATGACGCTGAGGTCCCTGGCCGACCACGCGGCTCCCCCGGCGATGTTCTGGAGGATGTCGTCGGCGCCCACCTGGTACAGCTCGATGGTGGGCAGCCCCAGCTCGGCGCGCAGGCGCGTGAGTGTGAGCACGATGGTCAGGAAGATGGCGAAGAAGCACACCGCCGCGAGCAGGCTCATCCCGGCCGTC
The DNA here is from genome assembly GCA_049975765.1 of Armatimonadota bacterium. Lineage (GTDB taxonomy): Bacteria > Armatimonadota > Zipacnadia > Zipacnadales > UBA5352 > JAYENL01. The sequence goes on along the minus strand of JBNGDZ010000045.1, from coordinate 14,568 downwards.
ACTGAGAAGCCGATCAGCCCCGCGGCTCCCACAATGAAGCCCCAGACCGCCAGCGGAGCGGGCAGCGGCTCGCCCTCGTCATCGTAGCGCCCCGCGCCGAGGGCCGAGCGCCAGACGCGGCCCAGGTGCCGTCGCGCCGCCCACACCACGAAGCACGCCACGCCGATGTACGCTCCCACGCCCTGCTCCTGGATGTACGGGAAGCCCCGCCACTGGGTGTGGCCGAACATGGCGGCGACCACCATCTCCAGCCGGGCGAAGAAGAAGAAGAACCACACCGAGAACGCGAGCTGCAGCGGCAGCAAGTAGGCCATACCGTAGCTGAACGGGTACGAGGATATTGGGATGGCCCCGGCCGCGCTGAGGGGCAGACCGCGGAAGCGGTAGTTGTGCACGCCGATGTTGAGCGCGGGCACCGCCGGCCAGAGGTTGTGCGCCAGCCGGACAAGCTGCACCGCCGCGGCGAGAGCGAATGCCACCCAGAACAGGCTGCTTGGGAGCATCGGACCGTCCATCTTTGTGACCTCCAGCGGCGGCTGGGTGATGGGGTAGTTGAGGCGCTCGCGATCCCACTGCCGCCGGAAGATGCACATCAGGCAGTAGAGCGTCCACACCAGCAGGCAGGCAAACAGCGTCCACCACGCCAGCGGCCCCAGCCACGGGCTCAGCCGCCCCGGCGCGTAGATGCTCGCATCGCCCAGGTAGAGCCTCTCCAGGACGAGAGGGTCAGAGACGGTGAGATGCTCCGGGATGTGAGGGTGCAGCTCCTCGGCCCAGGCGTTCTCGGGGGTGGCGTTGCGGAATACCCACGTGATGGTGGTGAAGAGTATCTGAAGCTGGTCGTGCCCGCCCAGGGCGCTGGCGACCACGAGCATGATGTAGACCGTGAGGATCTCGCCCCGCGTCAGCGCCCAGCGCGGCTTCAGCCGCATCAGCAGGCGGCTGAGGCCCAGAAGAACCAGCAGCACCGCGATACAGTTGAAGAACAGCGCCGAGGTCGTCGCATTGTCCGAGTAGCGCACGTACTCGATCTGCGCCAGCCACCAGGCGTTGAGGGGAATCAGCAGCAGCCCGATGGCGACCGCGCGCGCCGTGATGCCGTTGCGCTGGGTCCGTGAGGGCATCTGGACCGTGGCTACTCGCCGGCCGCCCACTGTCCGAAGAGCCGCTTGACAACCTCGTACTTGGGCGTGCCCGGCTCCTGATGGCAATATACATGGACACCGTCCGCCAGCTCATGCCCGCAGGTCATGACCTGCTCCACATATTCGGGTGTGCTCTGCCCGAGGCGGGAGTGGCCAGTCGCGTAGAGGCCGAGGACGATGGGGAAGCCGTCACCGAAGCGCTCGCGCAACGTCGCGATCTCGTCCGGGCACAGGCTCGGGTCGGTCAGGTTGGCGCCGGCGGACTCGTGGCGGTAGTAGAACAGCAGCCCGTCGATGATCCCCCGGTAGGCGTCCGCGAAGTCCTGTGTCGCCGCCGGGAAGTAGGTGCACGGCACGAACGCCAGCAGCGGATTGTGCTCGTGGGCGGCGTCCATCATCTGCCGCAGATACTCCGGCGTGTAGAAGCCGAGGTTGTGCGTGAAGTCATCGATGCTCCAGGCGACCAGGTGCGGGTACTGGGCGCTCAGCTCGCCGATGGCGTCCGCCCACTGCACGTAGTCGAGCCCGAACGGCTCAGACTTTCTGCTGCGGGACTCGCTGGGCGGAACCAGCGAGACCCAGACCTTGAGGCCCGAGTCCGCGGTCTCTTCCAGGAAGAGGTGCAGGTCCTCCCAGTCGGTCTCCGCGTGCCAGACGAGGAAGTCGTAGGTGTTGCAACTCAGCTCCTCGAGCTCCCCAACCAGCCGGTCGATGTCCACGTGGCCGTTCTCGAGGCGCGGCTCGCCATCGTAGGTCGCCAGCGTCCCGCGGATCGCGTCCCGCCGAGCCTGCCGCAGCTCCTCCTCGGTGGGCTCCTCCTGGGCCGCCGACGGACTCATCCAGAGCGCCAGGACGCACGCAACGATGAGCAGCATGGCGCACAGCTTCATGATGGTCCTCTCCCTTCGAGCTTCAGGATCCATCGGGTGACGTCTTACCGTGAGTGTGTGTGAGCGAACGGGCCAGTGCTGCTGGCTCCGCACCTCCTCAGTCCTCCGGTGGCTCCGCCGTGTCCGGTCGGGGCACTCCGCCGGTCGCCGTGGGCGGCGCCGGCCGCTGCGTTGGGGTATCTTCGCCGACGGTCCGGCGACACCTGCGCACCCCACCACTCTCGTCCGGCCGGAGCAGGAACCGTGCGAGGCCGCTGCGAAGGAGCAGTGCGTGGCAATGCCCCGTGAGACTCCGCCACCCGGAGGTCAGACCATGACCAGGCAGATGTCCGCGACGCACATTCTCGTGGCAGCGGGGCTGATCGCCCTGACGGCGCTTACAGCCGTAGCCGATCCCCCGCGGTCCGCCCTGTTCCCGATCTGCTGGGGTGGCCCCGACAATGAGGCCGTGCACCTGACGCACGGCGCGCTTCAGTACCAGCTCCTGCTCTACGCCAACCCCAATGAGAGCACTCCACTGACGGACGTGCGCCTGATCTTCGAGTGCCCCACGGAAGCCGCCGAGCTGGTGCGGCCGGTGATCAGCAACGGCCGGGGGCCGGAGAATGTGAAGACCGAGTTCGAGGCGGTGGCCGTCGAGCGAGACGGTCAGGCCCGCACGCGCTACACCATCCCCATGTGGGACATCGAGGCCGGGTTCGGGCCGAAGGGCGAGCGCCCGTGGGGGAGATGGCCGGGCTGGTGGTCGATTCTGTATCTGCGGGGACGCCTCCCCGGCCGCTACACGATGCACTGGCACCTGGAGAGCGCGGAGGGCAACGAGCCCGAGCAGGCGGCCGCCCTCCGGGTCCTCGACGCCCTCGACACGCCGCCACTGGAGCACCGCGCTCCCGGCCGGGGCGTCGGCTTCTGGGCGTACGACTTGTCCCGGTACGTGGAGATCCCGGAGGTCACCGAGGGTCTGGTGCAGACGCTCGCCGACTGCGGCCTCAGCCGCGTCTATCTGCAGTCTGCAGCGCCGGATACCGTTGCGCGGCTCCAGGCACACGGGATCGAGGTCTGCCTCACGAACGCGTGGCGCCACTCGCTGCTGGGGCCGGGGGAGCCGCCGGACGACGCGCGCGTTCACGACGCGAAGCTGGAGCCGATCACCGGATCGGGCTGGTGGTGCCCTACGTATGTGGCTCAGAGAGATGACGCCTGGGAGGAGATCATCCGGAGCAGAGTCACGCGCCAGATGGCGAGCAGGGGCTTCGACGGCTTCATGCTCGACTATGAGGGAGCCCCGGCCGCTCCCGCAAAGGATGTGTGCTTCTGTGACCGCTGCCTGCAGGCCTTCGCGGAGGAGATTGGAGTGCAGCCCGGGGATCTGAGCTGGCCCGATGACGTTCGCCCCGGCGGCCGACTGCACGAGCGCTGGCTGAAGTGGCGATGCGGGCAGGGCGCGGCCTACGTCCGCAACGTCGCAGAGCTTGCCCGCGAGGGCCGCGCTGGCGCGAGCGTGTACACCTGGTCAGCCGGCTACTACGAGCCCTACATGCAGCACGACGTCTACACCCGCTCGTGCTCCGACATCACGCAGTTCGCTCCGTTCCTCACCGCCCCGACGGTGGGGACATACGTCTATCCCGGCGACCCGGCCAAGGAGCTCGCCGAACACCCGCCCGGACTGGGCACCGATCCTCAGGAGTGGGGCGGCAACCTGCGGGGGATGATCCAGGTCATCGCGTGGACCGTCGATGCCGTGCGTCCCACCCCCGTGATCCCCTGCGTCGCCGGCGCTCACTACCCGGGCGGCAGCGTGACCCCGCTCTCGTCGGTCGAGCTGCTGCGCTATCAGGCGGCGAACCACCTCCTCGACGGCGCCACGGGCGTGGACTTCTGGGGCGCCGGCCCGCTCGAGGATGGCCGCTACCTGGCGCTGATCGCCGAGCTGGCCGGGCTTTTCGACTCCGCCGACGAGTACCTGGGCCTGGAGTCTGAGCCCGTGACCGATGTGCGCACCGATGCGGAGAGCTGGCGTGCCGGAGTGCTTCGGGCGGCCGACGGCTCCGCACTGACCGTCATCGTCAACGGTGACCTGGAGCCGCGCGACTTCGTCATCCCCTGCGAGGCACCGTCCGCCAGCGACGCCCTCGACGGCGCGCCCCTGCCTGTGCAGGAGAATACGATCGCCATCAGCGCGCCGGCGCTGGGGTACAGAGCGATCGAGAGCTGAGCCAGCACCCTCGCGGCTGAGCAGGACGTTCCTCCTGCGGGGCGAATAGGTTCTGCAGGGACGGGCCAGGCGCCAGGTCGCGGGACTCCTCGCCGGGAGGCGCCTGTCAGCTTCCGTTCGTCTGCACCGGCTCGGACGGGGCGCACAGCCCGCAGCGGAGGGACCGAAGATGGTGACAGCGGGTCGGCGGACCATGGTCCTGAGCGTTCTGGCCGCCTGGCTGCTGTGCGGGGCAGCGCAGGCACGGCCGCTGATCATCAAGCTGCCTATCGAGGGCGACATCAACCCCGCCACCGCCAGCTACATCTCGCGGGGCCTGCAGATGGCGCGCGAGCGCAATGCCAGCCTCCTGCTGATCGAGCTGGACACCCCCGGTGGGCAGCTCATCTCAACGCGCCAGATCACCGGGGAGATTCTGCACTCTCCGGTCCCGGTGGGGGTGTGGATCGGCCCCGAGGGGGCGCGCGCCGCCTCGGCGGGCACCTTCATCACCTACGCGGCCCACATCAGCGGCATGGCGCCCTCCACTCATCTGGGAGCCGCTCACCCGGTGCTGTTCGGGGGAATGCCCGGTCAGCCCCCCGAAGAGGGCGGCGAGCAGCTCAAGACCATCGAGGACAAGGCCGTCAACGACGCGGTGGCCTACATCAAGGGCCTTGCCGAGAGGCGGGGCAGGAACGCCGAGTGGGCGGAGCAGGCCGTGCGCGAGAGCGCGACCGCCACCGCCAGTGAGGCGGTCAGGCTGAACGTGGTCGATCTCCTGGCCGCCACCGACGAGGAGTTCGCGCGGCAGGCCGACGGCCGAGAGGTGGCGCTGGCGAGCGGGCCGGTGACGCTCAGCACCGCCGACGCGATCATCGAGACGCTGGATGTGAGCTGGCGGGAGCGGCTGCTCAGCGTTGTCGCAAACCCGAACGTGGCCTACCTGCTGCTGGTCATCGGCTTCTACGGAATCATCTTCGAGCTGAAGGCACCGGGGATGGGCGGCGCCGGCGTGGTCGGGATCATCTGCCTGATCCTCGGCCTCTACGGCCTCTCGGTTCTGCCGGTCAACTGGGCGGGGCTGGCGCTGATCCTGGCGGCCGTCGCCCTGCTGGTCGCCGAGCTCTACACACCCACCTACGGCATCCTCGGAGCCGGAGGGGTCATCGCCCTGGTGATCGGCTCCCTGATTCTCGTGCAATCGCCGGCTCCCCCCATCTCCCGACCGCTCATCGCCGGCGTGGCTGTGGGGACCGCGGCGTTCTTCCTCTTCGCGCTGGGCGCCATCATCCGCGGTCAGCGGCGACCGGTGGCCATCGGCAGAGGCGCCCTCATCGGCAGAACCGGCGAGGTCCGGCGGCGCATCGATCCCGAGGGGACGGTGCACGTCGATGGCGCCCTGTGGCCGGCCATCACCGATGAGCCGCCGCTGGAGGAGGGCCAGGACGTGGTGGTGGTCGAGGAGCTTGAGCACATGCGCCTGAAGGTCAGATCGGCAGAACCGCAGGCCACGGCGGATGACCGCAGATAACATCAGACCACGGCAGAGACGCCGAACGGCAACGGCCGGGCGGGAACGGAGGCCCGTCCCCAAACGGCTGGACAACGACGCCGTCCTCCCCCTATCCGGAACGGAAAGGGGGGAATGCCCGACATTGTCGAGCAGGGGGGTGAGGCCCGTAGCGGCAGACGGCGCATGACGGTTGTGGCTGTCACCACAGAAAGAACGGATGACGCGACCCGTGGACGGTCTATAGGCCTGCGGAGGGAGTGACCTGCAGTGGAGACTTTCCTTTGGAGCCTCGGCGGCGTGATCCTGCTGGTAATACTCAGCGGGATCAAGGTCGTGAAGGAGTACGAGCGCGGGGTGATCTTCCGGCTGGGCCGGCTCGTAGGCGCCCGCGGGCCCGGCCTGTTCTACGTGATCCCCATCATCGAGCAGATGGTCAAGGTGGAGCTGCGGGTGATCACCTACGATGTGCCGCGACAGGAGGTCATCACCCGCGACAACGTGACCATCAGCGTCAACGCCGTGCTGTACTTCCGCGTGCACGACCCGGAGGCGTCCATCGTGCAGGTGCAGGACTTCATGCGCGCCACGGCGCAGATCGCGCAGACCACCGTGCGCTCGGTCATCGGCGAGTCCGAGCTCGATGAGGTCCTGGCCGAGCGGGACAAGATCAACGAGACCCTCCAACGCATCATCGACGACCACACCGACCCCTGGGGCATCAAGGTCACGGCGGTCGAGGTCAAGGACGTCGAGCTGCCTGAGGAGATGCGCCGCGCCATCGCCCGGCAGGCGGAGGCGGAGCGCGAGCGGCGGGCCAAGATCATCGCCGCCGAGGGGGAGTTCCAGGCCTCCAAGCGCCTCTCAGAGGCGGCGGACATCATCGGCGCCCACCCGCCTGCCCTGCAACTGCGCTTCCTGCAGACGCTGGTGGAGATCTCGGCTGAGAAGGCCTCCACGGTCGTCTTCCCGCTGCCCATGGAGCTGTTCGAGGTCATGCAGCAGCTTGTGCCCGGCCTCGGGCCTCGCTCCGGCGAGGAGGAGCGACAGCCGGAGTAGCTGCAGCCGCTCACCAGTCCTCCCGGCAGTGGAGCCGGCCAGCATGTGCGGGCCTCCGTGAGCCGGCCGCATCCGCGGGCATGATCGCCCCCGCGGTGTGCCGGCCGACCCGGCCGCGCGGTCGGGGCTCCGTCACCTGCGGTCTCGCCACAGCAAGCCCAGCCCGCCGCACCGGCTCAGCACGCGTCAGGGCCGGTTATCGCGCTCTCGGGCCGCCGTTCCGTGTGCTCCGCGGCCGTCGAACCGTCCTCTGAGAGCGCAGCGTGAAGCTCCGCTCGGGCAGATTCGCGGCATGAAGACAGCGGCGCGGCTATGCTGTATAATCCCACCCGTCCGGTGGGGCAGGGGGCGTGGCTGGGAGGTCCAGAACCGCGCGCCGCGAACATACCTTGTCCAACGCGGTAGAGTCAGGCAGGGGGACGCGCTTGAGTCCGTCATCTTCCTGCGGCTGTTTCTGATCTGCATCCGTCGGCGATAGGACCGTGGACCATGGACGCCATCTCACTCGCGGAGATTGTTGATACCCTCAGGAAGCAGTGGAGGCTCATCGCTGCGCTCTCTCTGGGCGTCACGGCGGTGTTTGCCGTCTTCGCCGTTTTCTTCATCCCGTACACCTGGTCCGCCACGGCCTCCATCATCTTCGAGCAGACAGGCGTAGACGTCCCCAGCTGGGCGCGGGAGTTATCGCCGGCCTTCGCCCTGGGCCGCTCGACCTCCAGGGGCGATCTGTTGCGCATGATGCTTGAGAGCCGCAAGGTGCGCGGTGAGGTCGTCGATGAGCTGAACCTTGTGAAGAGGTTCGGTGTGGACAGCCGGGCCGAGGCCGTCAAGAAGCTCTCCGCGCATTATGACATCAGCCTCCCGGTTGAGGGGACTCTTGTGCTGCGGACTCAGTGGCCCGGCAGTCCGAAAGCCTACATGGACCCAAAGACCGAGGAGGCGCCTGAGCTGGCGGCCGCCATCGCGCAGGCGATGATCGACAGTCTCGGCGAGCTGCTTCTCGAGAAGGACTACACGGAGGCCGCCCGCCGCCGTAAGCTGCTTGAGGAGCAGCTTCAGCGAGCCAGGGAGGAGCTACGAGAGGCGGAGGACGAGCTGGTGGAGTACGCCACCGCGGAGCTGTTTGTGAGCCCCTCCGCGCACGAGCAGGCCGCCGTTGACAGTCTCAACGAGTGGCGCAAGCGCGAGACCCAACTGCAGGTCGATCTGGATGGGGCGCGAGAGCGCGAGGAGACGGCGTTGAAGCGCCTCGAAACCCAGGATCAGATGGTCATCGCCAGCATCAGCGAGCAGCGCAATCCGCAGATAGACCAGCTCAATCAGCGCATCCTGAACCTGCAGCAGCAGATCGCCGAGCAGACCGAGGTGCAGGGAAAGTCCGAGAAGCACCCCGACGTGGCCTCACTGCAATCTCAGCTCGACAAGGCGGAGGATCAACTGGCCGAGCAGCTCGCAACCGAGATGCAGACCCAGAGCAAGACGCTGACCATGGATCCGGGCTACAGCGAGTTGGCGCGCGAGGCCGTGGAGACTCATCTGCGGGTCTCGGAGATCGAGGCGAAGATCGAGACCGTGCGCAGTCAGAGGGAGGCAGCACTGGAGGAGCTCCGACAGCTCCCTTCCAGGTCGGCTCGGTACCAGCGGCTGCAGCGGCAGGTCAGCCTCAAGAGCGGGGATGTGGCCAGGCTCAGCGAGAACTACGAGGCGGCTCGCGTCCTCGAGGCCAGCACCGGCCCTGCTTTCACGGTCCTCGACGAGCCGGTCCCGCCGGACAGGCCCAGCGGTCCCGGGCTGAGAAAGCTCCTCGCTCTCGCCTTCGTGGTTTCGCTCGCGCTCGCAGCTATCCTCGCCTTTTGGCGACAGGCCAGGATCGACGCCGCGCCTGAGCCGGAGGATGCCGTGGAGCAGTAACACCTCGCGCGCGCCACCTTACCAGCGCGGATCTGAGGGAGCGCGGATACCACAGCGGCCGCGGGCGCCCGGGCAGTGTGATATGCCGGCGTCGGCGCGGACGTCTCAGGGGAGCGATACGCCCGTTATCGGAGGAAATGGTCATGGCGCAGTGCAGCACGGCGCGGCGGATTCTGCTGGTTGTGTCGCTGGTGTTGGCAATGGGACAAGTGGCCTGCGCCGAAGGCGTGAATGAGAGCGGCCAGAAGGAGAGCGCACTGCTGGTGATCAGGGCAGAACCGGCACTGGAGCACCTGACGGTCACGGTGGCGGCCCGCTCCTTCCGCGCAACCAGAGCGCACTCGGAGAGCCCGTACTTGATGCTCTCCCTGCCGCCGGGCGTCATGCTGCCGGACGGCAGCGTGCAGCTCAGCTTCGCCGGCGACCTGGCCGCAGCCGATCAGTGGGGCGTGTACCTGCTGCCGGCCTGGGCGCCCGAATCCGTTGCCGAGCAGCCGCCGAGCTGGCTGCGGCGCTGTTCTGTGGCCTTCCAGGAGGGGACCGGACGGCTGCCTGAGCAATTGACTCTCGAACCATCGACGTTCGCGGACGCGGAGTGGGAGCGCCTGGCCCAACCGTCGCCGCGGGTCGGTCCGCCGGCCCGCGAAGACCTGGGCGAGGAAGCCTGGGAGGCCCCGCGGCCTGGCGCACCCATGCCGTCCGCCGCCGACCGCTTCGCCCAACTTCCCCGCTTCGGCATGCACGTGTTTGCTGCAGCGGAGGAGGGTCGGACCCGTGAGACGGAGGACGCGGCGGAGGCGGATTCCCGGAGGCCCCCCGAGGGAGTCTCGAGGCAAGGCGTAGGCCAAGGCCGTGACCTGATCGCCGGGGAGGCCGTGCCCCCGTCGTACATAGTCGGGCCAGGCGACGAGCTGGCCGTGCGGGTATGGACCGAGGCGGTGGAGCACATATCGGTCACGCCGACCGTTGACGCTGAGGGCAAGGTCTATCTCGAGCTCCTCGGCGAGGTGACGGTGGGCAGCAAGACACTGGGCGAGATCCGCGAGATGCTCACCGAGCGCTACCACGAGTACTTCGAGCGCGCTCAGGTGAGCGTGTCCCTGGCGCGTACGCGGGTGATTGAGGTCCGGGTGACGGGGGATGCCATGCGGCCGGGCACCTATCGGCTCAGCGGCGCCTCAACCGTCTTCTCGGCGCTCTACGCCGCCGGCGGGCCCAGCGAGATCGGCAGCCTGCGCAGGATCAGACTCCAGCGCAGGGGGCAGGAGCCACAGACGGTGGACCTGTACGACTACCTGCTGGAGGGGGATGCCAGTGCCGATGTGCTTCTCGAGCCCGGCGACACCGTGTTCATCCCGCCGGCCGGCCCCACCGTGGGCCTTACAGGCGAGGTGCAGAGGCCGGGGCGCTACGAGCTTGACGAGACCGCCACGGTGGCGGAGGCGCTCGAGATGGCCGGCGGCCTCACAAGCGTCGGACACGCCGGCAAGCTGCAGGTCTGGCGCGTCGGCGAGACGGGGCGGCGCGCTCTCCTGAATCTCGACGCGCTTACAGAGTCCGATAGAGACCTGGAGACCCGCGACGGCGATCTGATCGTGGTTGCCCCGGTGCTGGAGCAGCCTGAGAACGCGGTGGAGCTTTACGGCGCAGTCGCCCGCCCGGGCTATTACGAGTTCCGTGGCGGGATGACTGTCACGGAGCTGTTGGAAAGGGCGCAGGGCATCACAGAGGACGCCCACACCGAGCGGGCGTGGATCTGGAGACTCAACGAGAACCTGGACTACGAGCAGATCAGCTTCGACCTCGGAGCGGCCCTGACCGGCGATCCCGAGGAGAATCTCGCCCTCCGGCCGCGCGATCAGGTAATGGTGCTCTCGGAGGAGCAGGCGGAGGCGCCCATGGAGGTGGAGATCACGGGCGCCGTGCGCCAGCCCGGGATCATTCCGTGGAGGAGGGGCATGCAGGTCTCCGATCTGGTCACCAAGGCAGGTGGGCTGGTGGAGGGCAGCTACACCGGGCGGGCGGAACTGCTCCGGATCACCGGCGACCAGCGACGAGAGATCATCCCGGTGCGGCTCGACGAGGCCCTGGCCGGTGAGCAGAGCGCCGATCTGCGGCTTGAGCGCGGCGATGTCCTGCGCGTGCTGAAGCGTTCGGAGGTGACAGTCGCGAGCCAGATAGAGGTGGAGGGCTACGTCAACGAGCCGGGACGTTACGCACGGCTCGAGGGTATGCGCGTCTCCGACGCTCTGATCGCGGGCGGCGGCCTTGCCTCGAACGCGGGCAATCAGGTTCAGTACACCCCCGGCGGCGCGAGGACAGAGGTGGAGTCGATCTACCTCAGCCTCCACCGGGAGGGAGCGACCTTCACCGTGGAACCCGATCCCCTGCTCGGGGACAACGACCTCATCACCGTCCTGGGGATCGGTGATCTGATAGGCTGGCCGAAGTCGGCGACGATCCGTGGGCGGGTGGCACAGCCGGGGACGTACGCACTTCAGGGGACGCCGGATCACCCGGACACGGTCCATGACCTGGTGCAGCGGGCAGGAGGGCTGTTGCCCGACGCCAATCCCAACGGCATCGTCCTGTACCGTCTCCGCAAGGAGATCATCGGCGAGGAGCAATCCGAGGATCTCAGCCAGGTCATCGCTGTCCTGAATCGGGAGCTGGCAGCGAGGACGGTGGAGGGCGAGGAGCAGAGGCAGGCCGGCATGACCGAGCAGGTTGCTGAGGGCCTGAGGGCCGCGCTGTCCGAGAGCGGCTCGGCCATGATCATTCCGCCGCGAAGGCTCACCGAGAGGGCGTGGGCCCGGGCGGTCCCGATTGACGGTGAGCGCATGCTCGCCACCCGGGGCAGGGAGGGTAACTTCGATCTCGCACACGGGGACGTCGTCGTGGTCCCCGAGATGCCCAGCACAGTGACGGTGTTGGGCGCGGTGGTTCGTCCCGGCGCCCTGGTCTGGAAGCAGGGCCTCACGCCCATGGATTACATCAATGACTCCGGTGGGCCGGCGCCGGACGCCCGTATGCGGCGCATGGTAGTCATTCGTGCCAACGGCGCCGTGGAGGCTGAGGCGCGCAGGACGGAGATCAAGCCGGGCGACATCATCCTTGTTCCCTCGGACTACATGTTCCACAGGCTTGAACGGCGAAGCACGTTCGACCGTGTGCTTGACGCGGTCGGCGCCGTACTCGGCGCCTACCTGCTCTTCGACTGAGACCCTGATTCCACAGCAGCAGGACGGCGGCAACTGGCCTGGCCGCCTGCACCGGCTGATCTCGGTGGGCCCCGTCCGCCTGCCGACCTGCGAGGAAAGACACCGCTGTGATGGCCGAAGACTCTGACCGAGATCGGCAGGAGTACGACAGGCGAGTGCGGCGCGTCGCCAAGGGCGGCGGCCTGGACGTGCTCGGACGCTTCGCCAGCCGTGGGATTGGTGTCATCTCGGCCCCGGTCACCTCACGCCTGCTCGGGGGCGGCGGCTACGGGCTCTACTTCGTTGCGACGCAGCTCATCGTCCTGCTGTCCCTGCTGGTCCTTGGCGGCTATCCCCGCGCAGTCCTGCGGTACGTGGGCATCTATGACGGCGAGGGCAGGCCGCGCTGCGCCCGAGCAGTGGTGGTAGGGACGCTCTTCACCGCCATGGGCATCGCCGCCGTTTTTGCGGCGCTGCTGGTGCTCTTCCCCGATCTCGTGACTGTAGACATATATGGCAAGCCGTCGATGACGCCGGTGCTGCAGATCCTCGCTGTGTGTCTGCCGGCCCGCGTGGCCTTCCTGCTGCTGTCACAGGCAACTGTGGCCAGGGGCACGGCCCTCTACCGCGTGCTTAGCGACCTGGCGAATCGCGTCGTGATCCTGGCCGGCGTGCTGTTGTTGTGCGGGGCCCTGGACCTGGGCCCTGATGGTGCCGCCTACGCCTACGTGCTGGGCGCCGCAGGCGCTGGGGCGGTGGCACTCGCCGGCGTCATGCGGCTCTACGGCAGAGTGCAGTTCCGGGACCTGCGGCACTTCGACCTCTATGCAGTCACCGTGTTCGCCTTCCCGCTCCTGCTGGAGCAGCTCTCGCAGTACGGGCTGTATCGCGCCAACGCCGTGATCGGCGGCAGGTGGCTCAGTGACGCCGACCTCGGCCAGTACGGCGCTGCCAGCCAGGCGGCGATCGTGGGGGTCTTCGGTCTCTCCGCACTGGGCCTGATGTTCTCACCCATTATGGCCGACCTGCACAACCGCGACAAGATGGACGACCTGCGGGAGATGTTTGCCACCACCACCCGGTGGGGCTACTACTTCGCCGTCCCCGTCCTGACCGTCGCCTTCCTGAAACCGGAGAGCGTCATGGCCGTCTTCGGCCCGGAGTTCGCTGATGCGGGTCCGGTGCTTCAACTGCTGTCGGTCGGGCAGCTTCTCAGCGTCTCCGCGGGCGCCGCCGGCTACGTGCTCATCATGTCGGGCTATCAATGGCTGTCTGCGTTTGACAGCTTCCTGATGGCGGCCGTCAACATCGTCCTGTGCATCGTGCTCACCCGCTGGATGGGCATCGTAGGTCTGGCGATCGCCGGGATGGTCGCCACCGGCGGGGTCAATCTGCTGCGAGCGGCACAGGTCTGGTGGATTCACCGGATCTCGGGGTACACGTTGCCCGCCGTCCGCCCCCTGCTGATCGGCGTGGCTCTGCTGCCAATCATGCTCATCTCACTCGAGCCGTGGTGGCTTGACCTGCTGGTACCCTTAGGTCTGTATACCACTGCGTTCGTGCTGGCCGTGCGGCGGGTGGGCCTCGACCGCGATGACCGCCAGGTGCTCAATGCCATCCGCCGACGCCTCCGGAGCGTCTTCCGGCCCTCCCCGCCCACGGACTCTGGCGGATAGAGACGGCAAACCGACGACGTCAGAACGCGGGGGAGCGACACAGCGGCCACCGACATCCGGGCGGGTCCGGCGCGCTCGTACCGATCGCCGCGCTCGCGCCCGTCGCGTCCGGCGGACCAGAAAGTCCGTGCGGCCGGCGGCGGGGCCTCACTGCAGCGGCTGAATGGGGCCGAGGTCTACAGGGTCGTCGGCGTCGGCCACGAATCGCGTCTGCATGGAGTCGTAGCGGAGGCCTGGCGCCTGGACGCCGACCGAGCACGGCGCGCCCGAGACCAGGCCATCGATGCGGAAGAAGCCCTCGGCGTCCGTCGTCGCGGCATCGGCCCGCGGGATCCACGGCGCGTGCCAGAAGGTGTGGACCTCCCCGGTAACGTCCTGGAGACCGACGCTGCGCCCTGCCCGCACCTCCGCGTCTGGCACTGCCTCGCCCTGCCCATCGAGCACTCGGCCGCTCACGCTCGTCGGCGGTCGCAGGGTGAGCGCCGCCTCCCCGCCCGCATCGGGGTCCACCGCCACCGCGGCGTAGAGGCTGTCAGTGGGGTGGGACGCGATGAGCCACGTGTCGCCATGGATGGCGAGCCGCGTCAGCGCGAAACGCCCCTGCTCGTCAGTGAGCACCTCGTTGGTCGGGTACTGAGGGCGGAAGGCCGCTACCGTGGCCCCCGCGACCGGCTCGCCATCCCGGTCGAGGACCCAGCCCGTCACCGAACGGCCCTCTATGTCAAGGCGCACGGGCTCAAGCTCGTAGACCTCGCCAGGCTTCAGGCTGCTCGCCCTCCCCTCACCGGACCACCACGCATCGTCAAGCGCGAGGTGGGTCAGGTCAGGGTGCAACTGAATGCGAAGCTCGACGTAGGCCGGCAGAGGACCGATCAGCACATCTCCGTTCTCATCGCTCTCATAGCCGCCCACGAACCCGGCCGCCGGGTTCACGAGGAAGGCCGCGGTCCCGATGTCCGCCAGGGGTTGGCCCTCGG
>JBNGDZ010000044.1:10788-16254 GCA_049975765.1 Armatimonadota bacterium | reverse complement strand
ACGGATCGGTTGTTTGAGCAGGAGCCCGATGAGGGTGGATCGGCATTGGTGAGGTCCCCGCGGGGGTGGCGAGCGTTTGAGCCTCCACGTGCGCGCTCTCTCGCGCGTCAGCCTCCTCTGCGAGGCCTGCGGTGTCCACGGGCCGGACGCACCGTCACTACACTGTGGCAGCGCCAGAATCACAATCCAACCCAAGCTGCGCAAACGGGCGGGACCATCAGCCTGCGTCTGCTCGATGAGCATTACTTGCCGGACAGCCTCTCCGTCCCCGCCCGCCGTTCAGGCCGTGCGGAGGCGCGAGACCCCGGTCGGGAAACGGTGTCGGGCTGGAAGCCCGACAAACGACCGGGCGGGAGCGGAGGCCCGCCCTCCAAAGACAACGATAGATGACGGCAGAGATGGCGCCCTGCGGCCTTGCAGGACTTTGCTGCCGTTCGTGGTTCGTCGCTCGTCGCTCATGGCTCGCAACTCGTAGCCGGCGACCGAAGGGAGCCGCCCATGACCCACCGGGAGCGCATCGAGATGGCCTGGGCCTTCCGAGAGCCCGATCGGGTCCCGATCGAGATCCAGGTCGGCCAGCAGGCCCGCGATCACCGCCGCGCCGAGCGGCTGATCCGGCTGGTGGAGGAGCACGCCGACAACTTCTTCGGTGCGCCGGCCTACGACTGGGGCTTCTTCGGCCATCCGGCCCGGCGAACCGAGCGCCTGCTCGAGGACACCGGTGACGCCGAGCGCATCGAGTGGACGATGCACACGCCGGCGGGCGACTTCACCGCCGTGATCCGCCGCCCGCGCTTCGCCACCGGCATCGAGGACTACCACTGGGAGCGGCGCTACATCGCCGAGCCCGCAGACCTGCAGCGTCTGCTGAGCGTCCCCCTTGAGCTGCGGGCACCGGACGTGGAGGGCTTTCGGCGCACAGTGGAACGCGTCGGCGAGGGGGGCGTGGTCTACTGCGCACTGCTGCACCCCCTGGGAGTGCTGGTGCGCCACGCGGAGATGGAGGAGGTGTACGCCTGGCTGCGCACGGAGCCGGAGCTGGTGCACCGCTTCCTGGAGGTCACCAACAGCTACGTGGTCGAGGCCGTGGAGCTGATGGCCGCCGCCGACATACGCACGACCTTCATGAGCTGGGCGCATGAGATGCTTATCGACCCCTGGCTGGGGCGGGAGCACTTCGAGGAGTTCGTCTTCCCCTACGACAGACGTGTCTACGGCGCCGTCCACGCCGCCGGCTCCCGCTTCCGCGCCCACTGCCACGGCAACTGCATGCACTACCTGCAGCGCTTCCACGAGATGGGCATCGACTCCGTGGAGCCCCTGGAACCGCCGCCCTACGGGGACGTGGACCTGGCCGAGGCCAAGCGCCTGGTGGGCGATCGTATGCTGCTGTCGGGCAACATCGCCTCCCAGGCCTTCGTCTTCCGGGAGCCCGAGGAGGTGGAGCAGGAGGTGCGGGAGGCCATCGAGGCCGCGGCCCCGGGCGGCGGCTTTACACTCCGCACCACCGGCGGCACAGGCGGAACCGGTGCGGTGCGCAACCAGGAGCAACTCGACCGCTGCGTCACGAATCTGGAGGCCTACATGCACGCGGCGCTGAAGTATGGGAAGTACTGAGGGTGACAGCATGGGCTGCGCCCCTCGGTGTGCGGTCCGACGCCGGTGTCATACAGACCTGCTGGAGATGGAGGGACAGATCATGCGGAACGCGCTCTGTGCCGCCTCGTTGACGGCGCTGATGGTGACGGTCGGCTGTCCGGCGATGGGGCAGGTGAATCAGGAGATGATCGATCGCGTCGCTGCGGGAGAGGTGACGGAGGCCAGAGCCTCCTGGTGGGGCTTCGATCCCGAGGACTCCACCGAGGCCCTGCAGGCGGCCATCAACTCCGGCGCCGAGAGGCTCATCGTCGAGGACATGGGCCGGCCCTGGATCGTCAGACCCATAGAGCTCGCCAGCAACCAGGAGATCGTGTTCGAGGACGGGTGCGAGGTCCTGGCAAAGCGGGGCGAGTTTAAGGGCGGGGGCGACACGCTGTTCACCGCGCGCGGGACGGACAACGTTACGCTCCGCGGCTACGGTGCCACCTGGCGCATGTGGCAGGAGGACTATGACAACCCCGACCTCTACAAGAAGGCCGAGTGGCGCCACTGTCTGTCGCTGCGCGGGGCGAGCAACATCAACGTCTACGGGCTGCTGCTGGCAGACAGTGGCGGCGACGGCATCTACATCGGCAGGGGCGAGGGCGGCGCCACGAATCTGAACGTGCACATCAAGGACGTGGTCTGCGACAACAACTACCGCCAGGGCATCTCCGTCATCACCGCCGAGAACCTGCTGATCGAGGACACCATCATGCGCAACACCTCCGGGACGGCCCCGCAGGCCGGGATCGACTTCGAGCCCAACCGGCCCGACGAGCGCCTTGTCAATGTCGTGATGCGCAACTGCCTGACCGAGAACAACAACGGCTCGGGATATGCCCTGTATCTGCGCTCGCTTAAAGCCGACTCCGAGCCTGTCTCCATTCGCCTCGAGAGCTGCCGCGCCGTGGGCGACCACGGCTCCGCCGTCGCCATCACCACCGACGACACCATCGACAGCGCCGTGGCCGGCACCATCGAGTTCGTGGGCTGCGAGCTTGAGGGCAGCGATGGCGTCGGCATCCGCGTCGCCAAGCCCGCCGAGCAGGGCCTGGTGCGCTTCGTAGACTGTACCGTCCGCGACGTGGCAGCCGAGCAGCCGACGATCGCGCCGATCATCTTCCGCAGCGGCGGGGGCGCCGCGGACGCGGTGGGCGGGGTACACTTCGAGAACGTGGTCGTCCAGGACCCGGTCGATCGCGACCCCATGGGCTACGTGGACCAGGGCGGGGGCATCCCGCTGAAGATGATCACCGGAACGCTCGTGCTGGTGGACGAGGACGGTCAGCGCACCGAGGTGGAGCTGACCGAGGAGCTGCTCGGGGAGTGGATGCCGGTCATCGCGCTCAAGGACATCCCGCGGCTGAGTCTGGAGGGGATCACCTTTGAGCCGCTGGTGACCGACTCGCCCGCCGCCGTCGCAGAGCCCGCCCCGTGGCCGTGGCTCCGCCGACAGGGGCACTTCGCTCTCCACGCGCAGGAGGGGGAGGAGGTCAGCTTCGTGGCGAAGTTCGCTCAGGTCGGCAACTACGCCGGCGAAGAGATGCCGGTGACCGTCATCGGGCCTTCGGGTGAGGAGGTGCACGGCACCGCGCTGCCCTTCCAGTCTGAGGAGACGGTGAGCTTCACCGCCCCCGAGACGGGCCTGTATCGGATCGACGCGGACGCCGGCCAGAACCGCCTGCAGCTCAGCGATCCCTCCCACCCCATGGCCATCGTCGGCGAGGAAGGGCCGATCCGGCTGATTCACTCCGCGGGCGACTTCAGCTTCTACGTCCCGCCCGGCGTGACGCAGTTCGGCGTGCGCGTCTTCGGGGAGGGGACGGGTGAGGCCATCCGGGCGGCGCTCGTCAACCCGCTGGGCGAGGCGGTCGAGGAGGTGGACAACCAGGTTCAGACCCACCAGTTCGAGGTGGAGCTGGCCGAACCGTCCGAGGGCCAGGTCTGGACGCTGCGGCTGGCGCGGCCATCGGAGATGGCGTGGGAGGACCACTACGTGGACCTGCGCGGCGTCCCGCCGCTGCTGGCGCCGAAAGGCGCGACGCTGCTGATTCCGGCGCAATAGCGCGAGCACAGCTCGGGTCGACAGCTCACGGTCCGGCCTCGCCGCCGGGTCGACCGCCGCAGGCAAGCGGCCTGGCGATGTCCTCCAGGCCCTCCATGACCCGGCCTCTTCAATCCCCCTGGGAAGGCCGCGCCCTCGCCGGCTTGTGGCGCCCAGCGGCGCTCGAGTCCTGGCCCACTCGGGGAACAAGGCGCGCGTCCGCGCCTCAGATAACGGTGCACGAAACGCACCGGCCCCTGGCGGAGCGTCACCTGGGTGGACGTTCGGAGGACAGAGGCGCGGCGTCGCGAAACTCCGCCGCGTTGCCTGACGGATCGGCACGGGAGGCGAGCGGGTGTGAACCTGATCCTGATCGTCTGCGACACGCTGCGCCGCGACTACGTCGGTTGCTACGGCAATGAGTGGGTCCAGACGCCGGCGCTGGACGCCCTTAGCGCAGCCGGTGTCACCT
This sequence comes from Armatimonadota bacterium, assembly GCA_049975765.1. Classification (GTDB taxonomy): domain Bacteria; phylum Armatimonadota; class Zipacnadia; order Zipacnadales; family UBA5352; genus JAYENL01. Next base: position 12,097 of record JBNGDZ010000044.1, on the reverse strand, counting down.
TCGATTGCTGCTACGTGGGCTCGTTCCCCACCGTGCCGATGCGCCATGACCTCATGTGCAGCAACTACGTCTTCCACACCACCGGGTGGGCGCCCATCGCGCCGGGCAACACGACCCTGCAGGCCAGGCTGCGGTCGGAGGGCTACATCACGGCCCTCATCACCGACCACGCCCAGCTCTTCGCGCCGGGAATGAACTACCATCAGGCCTTCCACGGCGTCGAGTGGCTGCGCGGGCACATCGCGGACCGCTGGATCACCCGGCCCACGGACTTCCAGGTCCCCTGCGATCTGCAGAAGCTGCGCCAGCCCGAGAACTGGGTGGAGCCGTGGTCGCGCAACTACTGCGTCCGGGAGACGGAGCGCGACTGGCCGTCGCCGAAGACGTTCTCGGCCGCCGTCGAGTGGCTGGAGCAGAACCGGGGGCACGAGCGCTTCTACCTGCTGGTGGACACCTTCGACGTGCACGAGCCGTGGCTGCCACCGCGGCATTACATCGACATGTACGATCCCGGCTACGAAGGCAATGAGGTCATCTACCCCCGCTACGACCACGCAGGCTATCTGACCGACGACGAGCTGCAGCACGTGAGGGCGCTCTACGCGGGCTCCATCACCATGATGGACCGCTGGATCGGCCGGCTCATCGAGAAGGTCCATGACCTGGGGCTGTGGGAGGACACCGTCATCGGCTTCATCTCCGACCATGGCTGGTATCACGGGGAGCATGACTACATCGGCAAGCACACCGTGCTCGACCGGGCCAAGGGGTGGCAGTTCTACGACGAGGTGGCGCGGATACCGCTGATCATCCGGGCGCCGAATCTGCCTGAGGGCGTCGCGAGCCGCGCGCTGGTGCAGCCGGTGGACGTGGCGCCGACGCTCATGGAGCTGCTTGGCCTGCAGGCGCCGCGGGACGTCCATGGCAGGTCCGCGGTGGCTGCACTCGGCGGATGGGGAGGAGCCCGTGAGATCGCCGTGACCTCACCGAAGCTCCCCACCGACCCGCAGCTCCGGGTATACAACGCCATCAACGACGGCCAGTGGACGCTCCAGCACGCCGGGACCGCCGCTGAGCCGGAGCTGTATCACACCGCCGAGGATCCCGGGCAGCAGAATGACGTTCTTGGCGCCCACGTCGAGCATGCCGAGCGCCTGCATGACGCCTACATCGCCTACCTGGAGGAGCTGGACGTGCCCGAGGATGAACTGGAGTTGAGGAGGTCGCTGCGGCCATGATGGGCTCGCCGGCCTGGCAGTCGCCCCCGCAGGGTGGAAACTCCCCGCTCTGCGCTCCGTCCAGACTACCG
>JBNGDZ010000044.1:0-10778 GCA_049975765.1 Armatimonadota bacterium | reverse complement strand
TCGCAGCGCAACGGGCAGCCCGAGATGGTGCGCCTGCTTCTCCGCCAGGGCGCCGATCCGAATGGCCGCGCGGTGTCCGGGACGTCACCTGAGGGTTCGCGGGGAACGGGCGGGTGTTCGGGTCTCCCGCTTAGTTCGCCAGGCCTCACGCCGCTGCACGTTGCCTGCAGGATGGCGTCCTCACGGTACGGTCAGAGCATGGAGCGACGCTACGGCTGGACGTGGACCGAGCTGATCGAGATGCTGATCGACGCCGGAGCGGACGTCAACGCCATAGATGGTGAGGGCATGGCGCCGCTGCATTGCGCCGGCCACGATGAGGCCATGGTGCTCATTGACCACGGGACCGACATCGACGCGATTGACGGTTCAGGCAACACCCCCCTGCACCGAGCTGCGCGGCGCGGCGATCTCGACGCCGCCGGCCTCCTCATCAGCGCCGGCGCACAGCTCAACATCGCGAACGACGACGACCGCACGCCCCTTGCGGTCGCCGAAGCCGGGCGACACGAGGCCGTCGCCGAGACCCTGCGCGGCTTCGGCGCGCGGTAGGAGCAGGGAGACTGCCTCGGGACGCGCAGCGTCACTTCACCAGCACCGCGATGGGCTTGTAGACACCGGCCAGACCTGCCTCGGTGTAGGAGCGGATCACCAGGTGGTTCGCGCCCTCCTGCAGCCCCTCCGGGAGCTGGAAGCTGAAGGGCTCGTCCCAGCCCTGATGCTCGCCGAGCTTCTGCCCGTTGAGCCACACCATGGCCTCCGAATCCACGCCGCCGAGATAGAGCACCGCTGGCCTGCCGGCCTGCTCGGCGGGGACCTCGAAGTCGATGAAGTACCACCCCGGCCGATACGTGTCGCCCACCTGCTTGTTCCACGGCCAGCCGACGCGCACATCGCGGGTCTCCTCGGGCCGCTGCCCGGGGTTGAACCAGCCGGCCTCGATACCGTTCGTGCCGCTGGCGAAGCTGAAGGGCACCTCCCCGATGATGACGTGCTTCCAGGCCGGTTCGCCCTCGATCCCCAGCGCCGGGAGCGCCTCGGCCAGCTCCTGCTCGAAGCTGTGCAGCTTGTGCTGGCCGATGTGCTCCCAGTCCACCCAGCCGCGCGTCAGCCTCGGGCGCACGAACCGGTCCGCGATGTCCCACTGCCCGTAGATGACCTGGTTCTCGCCGGCCTCGCAGCCCTCCACCAGAATGGGCTCGCCGCGCTGCCCGCCGTCCTCCCAGGCGTAGATGATGTTGCCCTCGACCACGCCGAGGCCGTCCTCGCTACGCACGTGCAGCGCCTGTGGGGCGTGCCGCCCCTCGGCCTGGGGCATGAAGATGCGGTTGCCCACGATGTTCGGCGACCTGCCGCCGTAGGCCTTGTCCTCCTGGGCGGGGCGGCCGAGGGTAATGCCCTCGCGGAGGGCGGTGCAGCCGCGGATGGTGATGTAGTCGGCCCTGTAGCAGGAGAAGCCGGCGGCGATGCAGTCGATGACCTCGGTGTGTGCGGTCGAGACGGCCACGCGGGAGTTGGGCGAGTAGCAGCGGATGAGGCGGTTATTGGCCTCGGCGCCCTCGATGTCCACCATCCCGTAGCTGCGCCAGTTGACGTCTCCGCAGCGGCAGTCCACGAAGGTGTTGCCGCGAGCGCCCGAGTGCGAGGCGCACAGGTCCCAGCGGAAGCAGTCGTAGGCCTCGCAGTCGCGCACGGTGTTGGCCCGGCCGCGTATGTAGAAGCCGTCGCCCGACCACTTGTCCCATGCGCCCTGGTAGAAGTCGGCGCCGAACTTCACGTCGATGTAGCCCACGTTCTCGGCCCGGCAGCGGATGAACGTGGAGTAGTCCGCCCACGTGCCGAAGGCGATCCCGGGGTTGTTGTAGACGAAGCACTCCTCGATCACACACTGGCTCCGGCACAGGATCCCATAGTCGCTCTTGCCCAGATCCTGGAACTGGGGCCAGTGGGCGTACTTGTTGCCGTCGATTACGCAGCCGGTGATGCGGCAGCGGTGGCCAAGCCGCAGCAGCGCGCCCTCGCTGGGCAGGCGCCGCACCAGGGAGTTGGGTCCGAAGACCAGCACGCTCCCGTCCCGCACCTCCAGCGGCGCACGCAGAGCGTAGACGCGCGGACTCTCGGGGTCGTCACCGCCAGGGAAGTAAAGGGCCGAGCGCTCGTTCAGGGCTCTCTGGACGCGTGCGGTGAGGTCGATGGAGCCATCGGTCGGCGCGTCTTCGGGGAGGTACTCGTCGATGCCGGTCATCTGCGCGCCGGCGGGGATGACCAGGAGCACTGCAAGTGCGGCCGCCGCGAGCGTGATCCGCATCGGGTGACCCTCCACAGAGCTGGTAGATTCTGCAAGGGCTGGTTCGACGCCGGCTCGATGGAGCCCTTCGGCGGGCGGCCAACGTGCCGATAGGGATCAGCGCCGTGCAAGGTTCGCAAGGTCCCGTACGCGCAACAGCGGGCCGGCTGACTGCCGGCCCGCGTCATCCGTCGGGGCGCGCTGGACTACTCCAGCGCACGATCGAGCATCTCCTCCAGCGCCTGCTGGCTCTGAAGGCCGACCGCCGTGTCCACCACCTCGCCTCCCCTGATCACGAACAGGGCGGGGATTCCTCGGACCGAGTACTCCCGCGCCAGTTCGGGGCTCTCATCCACGTCCACCTGCGCCACCTTCGCGCGCCCTGCGTAGTCCTTCGCCACCTTCTCCAGCCTCGGGTGCAGCGCTTTGCACGGCGGGCACCAGTCCGCAGTGAAGTCCACCAGCACCGGCACGTCCGACTCGAGGACCTTCGCCTCAAAGGTAGAGCTTGTAACCGCCGCGATCTCGCCGCTGCCGTGATCGCCCTGCCTCTGCGTGGCCGCTTCCGGCGCGTCGTCCGCCGGCTCACTCGCGACCTCGCGCTGTGTCGGGCTCGTGCAACCCGCGACGAGCGCCACAGCAAGCGCCAGTACGCCCAGCAGTGTAGCGCACCGTGAGATGCCTCTGCCGTCGCTGAATGCCCGCATTCTCACCATTGAAGCCGCCCTTCGCTCTCCATGATCTGTGTGATCGCCCCAGGCCTGGGCGCACTCGCGAGCCGATGACCCCGACCGGAATGGCAGGCAGCGAGGTCGGGAGCCCCCCACCACTCACAGGTGTGACGACGCGTGAATTAGACCTCCCTGCGGTGCCCAATTGTTCACTTGAGGCCAAGGAGGCGGTCGATCTTTGGCTTGTCGAACCCGACCACGGTCTTGTTGCCGACCAGCAACACCGGTACGCCGCGGATGTGTCGGCGCTTGAGCTCCCTTTGCGCTCTCGGGTCTCTTGATGCGTCTACTTCCTTGAACCGTATGCGATTCTGCCGCAGATAGTTCTTCACCTGCGTGCACCAGGGGCAAGAGGCCCCAGTAAACAGCACGACTCTCGGCTGACGTGAGCGTTTCATCTGGGGTTGACCGCGCCTCCCGGACGGTGTGTTCCTGACCGGGCGTCGTGCCTGCCGATCAGGTTCCTGCTGTGGTTACCATCACTCTCATGCACGTATTCGCATACATGATAACTGACCCGCCCGGGGCTGTAAAGCCCCTCCTGGGGGGCGGCGTTTGCAGGAGGCGGGCACGATAGCCTTACTCGGGGCTGTGGTCGGCGGAGGGGGAGGCGTGGAGGCGCCTGCAGGAGGCCGGCGCAATACTGCTCCCTGGGGCGCGGGCGAGGGCGCCCGCGCCCCCTTCGCCTCAGGTGCGCACGGGTCGAGAGTGGCGCTGCGCGCGTTGCATCTGCGGGGTCTTTGTGATAGTATATTCCCAATGGGCATCGACGATATTGACGGGTCGAGACGGCTCGCCGTCATGGGCGGGACCTTCGACCCGATACACTACGCGCATCTGCTCATTGCCGAGGACGTCCGGGAGCGCTTCGAGCTGCCGCATGTCCTCTTTATGCCCTCAGGCAGCCCACCCCACAAGCGGGACTACGAGGTTACCCGGGCCGAAGATCGCTACGTAATGGCGTTGCTCGCCACCGCGGGCAATCCGCACTTCTCCGTCTCCCGTTTGGAGATCGAGCGTCCCGGCCCCTCGTACACCATCGATACCATCCGCCAGCTCAAGGCCGAGTTGGGCGAGGGGGCCCAGATTCTCTTCGTCACCGGGGCCGATGCGGTCCTGGAGATCCTCACCTGGCATGAGCCGGACGCCATTCTGGACGAGGCCCGGCTGGTGGCGGTCCCAAGGCCGGGCTTCGACCTGGAGCAGCTCGATGAAACGCTGGGGGGCGCACGCGCGTCAAAGGTAACAGTCATCGAGGCTCCGCTGGCGGACATCTCGTCCACCATGATCCGCCGGCGTGTCCGCGCCGGGGCGTCCATCCGCTACCTGACGCCGCGGCCGGTAGTGGACTACATTCAGAAGAGGGAGCTGTACCGGGTTCGCGTCGCCGAGCGCGAGTCCATGGACGAGACCAGAGCATGAGAGCATTCCTGGACTACCTCATATACGTGTGCGCGTTCTGCGTCATCGGTGTCGGAGCCCTGGGGGCCTGGGACGCAGTATCGCATCAGCCGTCGGCGCTGCTGGCCGGGGGCGGGGGTGACGCGGTGGAGGACGCCACCTCGGTACTGCCCGAGCCCTTCCCGGGCCGCACCAAGATCACGGTACTGGTGGTGGGGGCGGACGAGCGACCGGAGCTGGGGGACAAGGGGCGCTCCGACACCATGATCTTGCTGTTCCTGAATCCACGCACGAACCAGGCGGCGCTGCTGTCGATTCCGCGCGACCTCTACGTCCGCATCCCCGGCCACGGCAGGGACCGCATCAACCACGCCTTCAACTTCGGTGGCGTGGACCTGGTCAGGGAGACGGTGGAGGACGAGTTCGAGGTGGACATCGACTACTGGGCGAAGGTCAACCTCGCCAGCTTCGTCGAGATCGTTGACTCCCTCGGCGGCGTGGAGATCGACGTGCCCGACGTGGAGGGGCGGGGACGGGGCATGAACTACGACGACGAGGGGGGCAAGCTGCACATCCACCTCAAGCCCGGTCGCCAGCACCTCGACGGCGAGGAGGCCATGGGCTTCGTCCGCTACCGCAAGAGCAACATCAGGGGGCTCGGGGACGGCGATTTCAAGCGCTCCGAGCGCCAGCACCAGTTCCTCAAAGCCATGGTGGAGCAGAAGCTGAAGCTGCGGAACACGCCCCAACTGCTGAAGCTCCCTCTCAAGATCCTACACGCCGTTGACACGAACATGACCTGGCCGGAGGCCGTGGACATGGCGCGGACGATCCGAAGGGTCCGATCCGACTGCCTGATGTCCGCCAGCCTGCAACCGTACCTCCGGCCCATAAGGGTCAATGGTATGGCGCTGGTGGACATCAGCGCCTCCGGCATCAACAGGGTCCTCAGCGAGATCAACCAGCACCTACAGTCGGTGCCCGGGCAGATGAACGTGGTGGAGGTGCTCAACGGCTCCGGCGAGACCGGCGCGGCGGCCAGGGCCGGCGAGGTGCTCTCTGAGGCGGGCTTCGAGATCATTGATACCGCCAATGCCGACAGCTTCGACCACGAGCGGACGCTGATCTACTACCCCGATGATGGGCTCAGCGCCGCCCGCCGCGCGCAGAGAAGGCTGGGAGCCGGCGAGCTGGTGGAGATCGACGATGACGCCGGCTACAGCCCGGATCGGATCACCATCATCGTGGGCTCCGACCTGGCGACCACGACGGTCGCGAGGCCGGGATAGCCGCACCATCATTGCTTGTGCCAAGGGAGGCGCAGCGTATTGGAGCTTGAGCCGAAGGAGAAGGCCCTGCGTGTCGCGGAGGCGGCCGATGACCGACGTGCCGAGAACCTGATCGTCTTGGACATGCGCGGACTGATGACCATCTGTGACTACTTCGTCATCTGCAATGGTCGCTCCAGGCTTCACGTCGAAGCCATCTCCGAGGAGGTCGACGAGCAGATGGCGGACATCGGAATCGAGCCTCAACACATCGAGGGCATCCCGGACTCAAGCTGGGTCATCCTTGACTACCTCGACGTCGTCGTGCACGTGTTTGAGCCGCAGGCCCGCCGCTTCTACAACCTCGAGGGCCTGTGGGGCGACGCCGCGCGGGTGGAGGTGCCCGCCCGCCAGGGTAGCGGCGCGCAAGGGTAGGGAAGGACAGGAGCCATGCCGCCCGATGACGCCGACGAGCTGGAGGAGATGCAGCGCCAGCACGAGCTGGGACAGCTCGTCACCCGCACCAAGCGGGCCATAAGCATGGGGGATCTCCACGAGGCCGAGCAGTTCGCCCGGCAGGCCACGGAGCTTGCCCCCGACACCACGACCGTCGAGGAGCTGCTGGGCGACCTCGCCATGGCCAAACGCGACTATACCGCCGCCCGCGATCACTACCAGCGGGCGCTGCAGATCGAGCCCATCAACGCTGACGCCGAGGAGAAGCTCGGCGAGGCCGTCCTGCACATCGAGCAGGGCTCCCGCGTACGCGAGCGGATGGAGAAGGCCGTCGATCACCCCGACGAGTACACGGGCTTCCGCCGCAACCCCATAGTAGCCGCCTTCTACTCCGTGATCCCCGGCCTCGGTCAGCTCTACAACCACGAGTACGAGAAGGGCCTCGCCATGGCGGGTGCGGCCATGCTCCTGCTGGCCTGGGTCCTGTCGAAGCTGCTGGCCTACTCCGGCGCCAACCTCATCGCTGACGCCACCAATCCGCAGCTCGACACCGAGAGGGCGCGCCAGGTGGTAGAGGGCTTTGGCCCGCTGACCTGGACGCTGATCGTGCTCGCGATCGTCGCCTATCTGGGGATCTGGGTCTACAGCGTCGTGGACGCCTACCGCGTCTGCGCAGAGCAGGCTCGGGAGGCCGACGATCTGGGCGTTGAGCTCGAGCCCGAGCGATAGTCCGTTCCCCTTCATGCGCCCCTGGTGTGGAGCTTCCCATGGGCCATGCCGCAGACCGTGCACGAGGCCCTCATCATGCGCCTCCGGTGCCGTCGCCGATCCACTCCGGCCTAAGGACGAACGAGCTTCCGTCCTCGTCGGCGAAAAGTCCCCGGCCAATGATGTCACCGAGGTCGTTCACCGCGGCCGCAACCGTAAGCTCCCAGCTCGACATGGGGTCGATGCAGTCGTTGAGATCTATGGCCCGATCACCTATCCAGAGCACTGCCCGCGGTCCATTCGCCGTGACCGCACACCCGACAATCCAGCCCGTGTCGCTGATATCACACGCCCAGGACACGTCAGTGGCGCCGAGCCGTGGCAGCTCGCGCATCCCGGTCTCGCGGTCGTATGTGAAGGCCCAGAGCCCGCCGTCACCGCTGCCGAATGCGCGCCCGACAGCGGTTCCGGCATCATTGATCGCGACGGCGCGGCTGGATCCGGCGGACGCCAGCGCCAGCCAGGTCAACGCATAGCGTCCGTCGCCCTGAGACTCCCACACGGCGGCCCTCTCCGCGGGGCCGGAGCCGACGTATCCGGCAATCTGCCCGGAGTTGTTGATGTCCCTGGCGCATCCCGGGGACACACCCAACGTCGTGACGGCCCCCCTGCGGTCCCAGACGGCGGGCTCCCAGGTGTCATCTGCGAGCCTGACACAGCCCACGACCTGACCGAGATCGTTCATACCCCACACGTCGCACCTGGCGTCCGCCACAGCGGTGCGAGCCTCCAGGAGGAACATCTGTCCGCCGGGATCGCGCAGGAACGCCGCGTGGATGTACTCACCGGCGGGATCCGTTAGGGTGCCCACAACGCAGCCCCCCGCCCCAACGGCCACGCTGCGGGAGCTGCGATCTGCTGGGGTGGCGAGATCCACGATCCGCCCGTTATCCCAGATGACGGCTCGCTGCTGCCCCCGATCGCTCGCCGACCCGGCGATCCGACCGGCGTCGTCTATGTCGCTGAGGGCAATCCACTCGCCGTCGAGACCCATCAGGCCGCTGACCACGAAGGTCGGTTGAGGGGCATCGGCGGATCTGGCTGCCGCGCCGAACCCCAGCCAGGGCGTCTTGCCGTAGACCGCCGCCATCACTCCATAGAGCGAGGCCGCCAGGACGCCCGCCAAAGCGATTCTGTGGACCGCTGTCCTCATGGAGGCTACCTCCCGTCTTCCTCTCCCTGCGCCCCGGGGACCCCGCCTCGCCGCTCACCTCTGGCCCGCGGCCGGAACTGCATCAGCTCGTCCCTGCTGACCCGCCCGTCTCCGTCGGCGTCGGCCCTCATGACACGCTCTGCCAGCTCCTCGGGCAGCTCCTCCTGCGAGAGGGCCCCATCGTCGTTGGCGTCGTACTGCTCGAAGAGGCGCTCGCCGCGCCGCCCGCCCCGCCGCTCGCGGAAGCCAGCCCCTTCTGCAGCCGTCGCCTGTGGTCGCTCCCTGAAAGCCGGTCTCTCGCCCTCGCCGGCTGGAGGGGCGTCATCCGCGCCGGTCATCCTCTCTGCGCCTGCGGCCGGCGCCGGTGCGCGGGACTGCGGCGATGCCTCTGCCGCCTCACCCGTCTCCGTCGCCGGCGCCTCGCGGGCCGGCCGCTCTGAGGTAGGTTCCTCGGCCTCGGCGGCCTTCCGGCCCTCAGGCTCCTCGACCAGTGGCTCCTCGGCTCCCGGCGGCATATCAGCCGGCGGCGTGCCCACGGCCGGGATCTCGTCCCCGGGGCCGGCTGCGGGCCTCCTGCATCCCGGAGCCGCCAGGCAGGCGACCACAACGGCACCCGCAACGGCGGCGACACACAGCCTCACGACGAGCCTTCCTCGCTGCTGCGCAGCCATCTCAGTCGCTCCTCCGACGACATCAGTCACCCCACGGTTCGGTTGCGAAGACAACTTATTGCGCGCTTTTCAAGCGGGACGGACCATGCGAGCACCTGATTCCATGTTCTTTTCCTCAGCCCGCTCCGCCGGAGATGGCATCAGGCTGCTGCCGAGGCATGCGGCGCGGATGAACTGGCCACCGGCCAGATGTGCCTCGTCCGCCGAGGTGCAGGTGTTGTTCAAGGATCGGCGAAGGCCTATCGGCGCAGTAGGCCAACCCGGCCCTGGCGGCGGCATGAACAAGATCGTGGTGGACGGACAGACGGCCTGCTTGGCGCTGTGAGCTCTGAGAGCCGGCTCAGGAGGGATGGTCATGCGCGCGAGTACACTTCTGCGCCTGCTGGTAGCGGCAGTGGTTGTCGCGGGGTGTGATGTTATCGTGTGGCCCCAGGACATCGATCCGGGCTTCGAGCCCAAGCTCGTGGACGCCAGCTTCACATCGCGCCAGATTCGCCCCGGCGACCAGTTCGCGATGACGATCCGGTTCCGCAACACCGGCGAGCGCCCGGCCGGGGCCGACTACATGGTCTTCGTGCACTTCGAGGCGCCGGAGGCGAGCTGCGAGGACATTGTCTTCCAGTTCGACCACCTGCCGACCGTTCCCACCTCCATGTGGCAGCCCGGCGAGATCGTTACCGATGGCCCGCACGTTCTGGCCGCGCCCGAGGATCAGCCGGAGCGGGAGTACTTCGTCCATATCGGCGTCTACGACCACCTGGAGACGGGCGAGCGCCTCCTGGAGAGCTACGACGCCGGGACGATCGCGGTGACCAGCGACGCGCCGCCGTCCGAGAGCATGGCCCCCGAGCCGCTGGCCGACGCCGAGGTGGCGCGGCGGCGCGAGGCGGCGCGCCGGCGGGTATCCACAGACGCGGCGGCCACCCTGGAGACCGACGAGTGGCGATTTGTGCTGGACCCCGAGACAACCGCGTGGCTGCTCGAGGACAGGGCCACCGGCGTGGTCTGGTCATCGCGGGCGGATGCAGCGCGCTTCGGCCAGATCGTGCTGCGCAGGGGCGACCGCAGCTTCCAGTATCACATCAGCAGCTTTGATGAGGTCAGCGAGACGGCGGAGGGCCTGCGTCTGACGGTGCGGCCGACGGCTTACGGCGAGCCGACCGGTGTCACGGTGGTCTTCACGCTGCAGCCCGTGGCCGAGCCCGGCGGCCTGCGCATCAGCTACAGCTCAGAGGAGGCGGGCGACTGGCGCGTCGCCCGGGTCACGCCGCTCGACGGCGCCCTGTGGGTGACGGAGGCGGATGACGGGCGGCTCTACGTGCCGCACAGGCTGGGCATCGAGCTGCCCGCGGATGAGGGGCTTCCGGGCAGCCAGAGCTGGACGACCTACAACAACCTCTCGATGGCGATGTGCGGGGCAGTCAAGCAGGGCTCGGCGCTGCTGGTCAACTGGGACAGGGTGGACACGCATCTGCGGGTGGAGACCTCATGGCCTGACGCGCCCGCGGTTCCTGGCCGGCGAATGCGTGCGCTCTCGTTGACGATCGAGGAGCCCGAGGCCGCCGTGAGCATACACCCTCTCGGCGAGGGCGGATACGTGGAGATCGCCCACGCCTACCGGCCCCTGGCCGAGGCGAAGGGCTGGCGGCGGACCTGGGCCCAGAAGCGCCGGGACTTCCCCTCGGTGGACCGCATCTTCGGGGCCGCTGACTTCAAGCCCTTCGTGTTCTCCCGCGTGCTGCCGAGCTCCCGGTTCAACGACACGGGTGAGGAGCGCACGCACCTGGGCTTCACCTTCGAGGAGGTGGCGCGCTGCGCCGAGCACTGGCGCCATGACCTGGAGATCGACCGGGCCTTTGTGGTGATGGCCGGGTGGATCAACGGCGGCTATGACGTCCGGCACCCGGACATCCTCCCGGCCGCGCCGGAGTGTGGTGGCAACGAGGCTCTGCAGGACGCCGTCGCGCGCATCAAGCAGTGCGGCTACCTCGTGGGCATGCACGACAACTACCAGGACATGTACCGGGACGCGCCCTCCTGGGA
>JBNGDZ010000043.1:0-16312 GCA_049975765.1 Armatimonadota bacterium | reverse complement strand
GGGTGGCGGCGTGAAGCATCTCGAAGGCGCATGCGGCGCGCATGACCGTCTCGGCCTCAAGCCCGAAGGTGGACGCCGACCGCATCACCAGCACGCCGCGGATCCGCTTGCCGCCCTTGACGCTGTGACGGATCGCCGGCCCGAGGTCCTGAGCCCGGGGGTCCGCCTCCGGCAGGCACGTCGGGAGATACTCCTCGATACGCTGGGCGTCGCGCTTTAGGACCTCTCGTGCGAGCACGGATGCTCCTCTCGGCCGGAGGCCTGCTCGGGCCGCATCAGCCCTGTTCGCCGGAGCCCGCCGACGACTCCCCGGTGCCGACCAGGATGCGCTTGGGGGAGGGCTGCTCTACGATCTTGGTGCTCTTGACCTCGGTCTCCACATGGCGATCATTGTGATAGGTGAGGTGCTCGATGATGAGCTTCTTGCCGGGCGATCCGGCGTCAGACACCATCGTCTCGCCCTTGGGCATGTTCACGGTGTGCGTCTTCTTCACGCCCGGCTCCACCTCTTCGCTGCGGGTGACCTCCTTGACGGTCTTCACCGTGATCCCCTGGACGGCGGGAGCCACCTTAAGCGTGTCGCCGGGATGGATCACGGAGCCCTTCAAGCCGGGGTTGAGATCGTAAAGCTCCGCCGGGGTCATGCCGTGCTTGGCGGCGATCTTCTCAGGGAAGTCCCCGGGCTTGACCGTGTAGGTCTGGGCCTCCCGATGCGTTTCTGCGAGCTGCTCCACGGCGAGGCCGATCTCAGTGACGACGCTGTCCGCCTTGGCGCGCTGGGGCGCGATCTTCACCTCTTGGAGGAAGCTCTGCGGCTCCGCCAGCTTCTCACCCTCTCCGAGGTACTTGGACTTAAGGGCGTCGAGGACGTCCTTGGCCAACTCCTCGCTGGGCAGGGTCACGGTCGGCGCACCATCGACCTCAATAGTGTAGGCGTCAACGAGAACCGTGACTCGCGGCTGGAGCAGCTTCACGGCCTCCTCGACCGACAGCACCTCGTTCTCGTCCACAGGCCAGGGCTCGTCCTGCCACTGCTCCTGCAGGGCCGCCTCTCCCGGCAGATCGCCGCTGCCCCGCTCCAGGAGGATCTCATGCACCCGTTGAGCGGCCCTCTGGTCGCTGACCAGGCAGACCTTCTCACCGTCGATGCGGATCGCGCGCGCGAACCTCTGGCGGCTGCCCAGGACCAGAAGCAGCGCCAGCACCAAGACGAGAAGCAGGAGGATCGCCGACGTGGCCCTGTAAAAGCGAACCTGGCCCCGCAGCCGTGCCAGGATACGGTTGGTTCGCTCGTCGAAGCTCATCTCAGCGATGCTCCTTCACGCTCGGGAAGCGCCGTCGTTCCGGTTCTCGGCGGAGCTGCTGATCCTGCGCCTGAGGTTGGCCAGAGACAGGGATCGCCGTGTCCGGCCGGATGGCGGTGCCAACATCTGCCGGTCGCCGCGGCAGTGGCGCCTACCCCGTGGCCTCGAGGACCTTCTCCCGCAGCACCTCCAGGGCCTGATCGATCTGCTGGTTGTGCCACTGCTCGCGGGTGGGCCGCTCCTCGGGATCCTCCGGCGGGTCCGGGAAGCGCACGTCAGGCTGGATGCCGCGCGCATCGTCCTCGCCCCTGGAGATGTCGCGCTTGTTCGGCGTGAGGTAGACCGCGGTGGTGAGCACCAGCGCCGAGCCGTCATCCAGCTCGATGACCGTCTGGACCTTGGCTTTGCCGAAGCTGGGCTGGCCCACGATGGTGGCCCGACCGGTGTCCTGCAACGCGCCGGCCACGATCTCCGAGGCACTGGCCGAGCCGCCGTTGATGAGCACCACCATAGGCACATCCTCATCGAGCTCGATGCCGGGCAGCGCATTCAGCGGCTCGGGCTCGCCGTGCCGATCGCGGATCCAGGTGATGGGCGTCTCGTCCAGGAAGAGGCTGGCCACGGCCACGGCCTGATCGAGCATGCCGCCGGGATCGCTGGAGAGGTCGAACAGGAGCGCGCGCATGCCCTGCTGCTTGAGCGCATTGAGCTCCGTCCGGACCTTGCTCTCGGCCTCCCGGTTGAAGGAGCGCAGCCACAGGTAGCCGATGTCGTCCTCCAGCATCCTCGACTGCACAATGGGGAAGTCCACGCGAGCGCGGGTGATGCGGATCTCGGCCGTCTCGTCGGAGCCCTCATGCCGGACAGTGAGGACCACGTCGGTGCCCCCCTCGCCCCGGATGAGCTCCACCACGTCCGTGAGGTCCAGGCCCTTCACCGGCCTGCCGTCGACGGCCAGGATGACGTCTCCCTCCATCAGGGGCGTGCTGGCGGCGGGGCCTTCGGGCAGGACGCTCGCCACCGTCACCTCACCGGTGTCAACGTCCTGCATCAGCTCCGCTCCGATACCCTCAAAGTGCCCCTCGCTCTCCGTCTGGAACTCCGCGTACTCCTCAGGATCCATGAAGCGACTATAAGGGTCCTTGAGGGAACGCAACATGCCCTTGATGGCCCCGTAGGTAAGCTCGGTTTGCTTCAGCTCCTCGGGGTAGACGTAGTGGTCGATGATCCGCTGGCGCGCCCGCCAATAGGTCCTGATGGGGGTGAGGTTGGTGGCGGCGGGGATGTCCGAGCCGTCCTCCAGCTCATAGACGCCGGGCACGATCTGCGCCATCTCGACCAGGGCCGGCATCACGCCTCCGGCCTCGATAGCCTGGGCCGTGAGCATGCCCGCCAGGAAGATCATGCAGGTGGCCGCCGCCACGGCGGCGAGCAGCACTGCATAGCGCATCGACTGTCTCGTTCTCACAGTCTCGTCCTCTCAGTGTGCGTCATGATGGCGATCAAGAAGCTGCGCGCGACTATCGCAGCGGGTTGATGGCCTTTCCGTCTCGATAGACCGTCCAGTGCAGGTGCGGGCCGGTGGACACCCCGGTGCTGCCCACTGCGGCGATAGCCTGTCCACGGCTGACCACCTGCCCGCGGCTGACATAGATGCTCGAGCAGTGGCCGTACATCGTGGACCAGCCGCTGCCGTGATCGATGACGACAGTCCTCCCGTAGGCGCCCTTCCAGCCGGCGTAGATCACCTTGCCGTCATCCGCCGCTTTGATGGTGGTGCCGTAGCCGGCGGCGATGTCCACGCCGTTGTGGAAGCGGCTGCCACCCCAGACGGGATGAATCCGCCAGCCGAAGGGGCTACTGATGTATCCCGGGCAGGGCCGGAGGAGGTTCCCCGCGCAGGTGCCCGAGTAGGCGCCGGCGCCGCGGGCCGAGGACCGGATCAGCGCCTCGATCTCGCGCTCGGCCTGCTCCAGCGCCGCGAACTCGGCCTCCAGCGAGCGACGGTCCGTCTTGTACTTCTCGACCAGCCGCTCCGCCTCGGCCTCCCGCTGCGCCGCGACGGCCGCCTGGTGATCGGCCTCCCTCTTCAGCTCCGCCGCCTCCGCCTGCTTGACCTCCAGGGCGGCCCGCTGCTGGCGCAGCCGCTCCTCGGTCTCAACGAGAGTCCGCAGCATCTGCTCATCCTGTCGGGCGATGAGGCGGGCGAACTCGGCCCGGCTTGTGAAGTCCTCGAAGCTGGTGGCGTTGAGGATGACCTCCAGGTAGGACGGCTCCCCCACCTCGTACATCGCGCGCAGGCGCTGGGACATGGCCTCCCGATGCACCTCGAGGTCGTCCTCGGTCTTCTTCAGGTCCGCCTTCACCTCGCGCAGCTCAGCGCGGACCTCGTCGAGCCTCCGCTTCGCCGCGTCACGCCGCTCGCGCGCCAACTGGGCCTGGTTCCTGGCGTTGGCCAGGGCGGTGCTGGCCTCGGCCTGGTCCTCCTTGACCTCGCGCAACTCCGCCTGGACCTCTCTCTTGCGGCCGCGTACGTGCGAGAGGCTCCTCTGTGCCCCGGCGTCATGCAGAATGCCGCCGGCCAGCAGCACGAAGAGCGGTGTCAGGCACACCGCCCGGAGGAACCGGTTTCGGATCATACTCAACTCACCTCTGGCTACCGCGATCCCTGCTGCGATAAGGCTGCATTCGCTGCATCACGCGCCCGACACGCCCCCGTCGGGTCATACATGTCGGAGGTAGCTGCGCAGACCGATCCAGCTCCCCACCACCCCGAACAGCACGCCGCACACCAGCGTGCCCAGCCCGAACAGCACCATGAACGTCGTATCGTGAATGAGAGCCAGAAACTCCAGGTGCTGCTTCACGTACGCGTGCGCATAGGTATATGACGCCAGCACCAGCACAGTCGCCAGCGCCCCGCCGAGCACCCCGTGGAAGGCGCCCTCGAGGATGAAGGGCAGGCGGATGAACCAGTTCGTCGCCCCCACGAGCTGCATGATGCGGATCTCGCGCCGGCGGGCGTAGATGGTCAGCCGGATGGTCGTGCTCACGATCAGCAGCGTCGCCAGGCCCATGAGCACCGCGGCCACAAGGCCCGAGATCTTCAGCCCCCGGGCCAGGGTCAGCAGCTTGTCGGTGACCTGCTGTCTATAGCTGACTTTGGCGACGCCCTCGATGTTCTCGGCGGCCTTCGCGATAGCCGCCATATCCTGCGGGTTCTCAGGCTTGACGATGATGGCGTCCGGGAGCGGGTTGCCGCCCAGCATCGCCGCCAGCTTCTCCGGATCGGCCTCGTCCAGCACCTCGGCCCAGTGCTGGATCTCGTCCTCGAACGCCTCCTCCTTCGACCTGAAGGTTATGCTGGCCACGCGCCGGTCGCCGAAGAGTCTACTCTCAACCTGGGCGCGGTCGGCATCATCCTCAAGCTGCACCTGGATGCTGGCCTTGCGGGCCTCCACGTCGGCCATGTGCTCCAGATTGACGGTGGCCAGAAAGAAGCTGCTTAGAATGACCAGCGCCACGGTCATGTTGGAGCTGGTGGCCAGACTCATCAGCCCGTTGCGGCGGATCGAGTTCCACGCCTGCTGAAGCAGGAACTCCACCATGCTAAGGTTCATCGTAGCCGCCCCCGCCGCGGGCATCCCGTACGATGGTCCCGCCCACCAGGCTCACGACCCGCTTGCGCATGCCGTCCACGATCACCCGGTCATGCGTCGCGCACAGCACCGTGGTGCCGCGATCGGCGATGTTGGTCAGAAGCTGCACGATCTCCCAGGAGATGTCCGGGTCCAGGTTCCCCGTGGGCTCATCGGCCAGCAGGATCGCGGGGTTGTTCACCAGCGCCCGCGCGATCGACACCCGCTGCTGCTCCCCGCCTGACAGCTCCGCGGGCAGGGAGGCCTCCTTCTCCGACAGCCCCACCAGCTCCAGCGCCAGGGGGACCTTGCGGAACTTCTCCCGCCGCGACGCCCCGACCACATCCAGCGCAAAGGCCACGTTCTCCCACACGTTCTTGTCAGGCAGCAGGCGGAAGTCCTGAAAGACCACGCCCACATTGCGCCGAAGCATCGGCACGCGGCTGCGCGGGAGACTCGCCACGTCCTGGCCGGCGATGATCACGCGGCCCTCGGTGGGCACCAGCTCCCGGTAGATGAGCTGCAGCAGCGTAGACTTGCCGCTGCCGGACGCACCCACGATGAAGGTGAACTCGCCGCGATCGACCTGCAGGTCTATGCCGGACAGGGCCCGCGTGCCGTCAGGATAGACGACAGTGACCCCCTCAAGATGGATCATGGCTCAGCGAAAGCCCTGCCTTCGTGACGGAAGTCTGGGTGGTGCGCTTACCGGCGCACATTGGTGGAGTATAGCAGAAAGGGGGTGGCGACTCAACCGTGGGACCACCCGAGAACGGGCGCTTCCGAGGAGCGGTGGGAGCGTTAAGTTTGTCGTAATGCACCCCAACCGCAGAGGAATCCGCCCGCAGGATGAACAAGGTTTGACCTCAAGCGGGGAGGGTAATACTGTAGGTGACAGAATGTGACGCCCGCAGGCGACGTACAGGGCCGTCAGCATGCCTCAGCCGTCAACCATCGCCGCATCTGCGGCGGCTGGTCAGCTCGGCTTACGGGCCATCGCCCGCGTGGGGGCCGTGGGGCGTGGGCAGCGTGCGATGGTGAGCGCCACCATACCGACGTTGCCAATAGGAGGTATGCAGGATGCAGCGCAGAGGGTTCACGCTCATCGAGTTGTTGGTCGTGATCGCGATCATCGCGATCCTCGCCGCCATCCTCTTCCCCGTGTTCGCCCGAGCGCGGGAGAAGGCCAAACAGACCTCGTGTCTGAGCAACATGAAGCAGATCGCCACGGCTACGGAGATGTACACCCAGGACTACGACGAGCGCTACCCCATGAATATCTACGCCAGTGGTATCGGCGTGGTGACCTTCTACCACGAGCTGATGCCCTACATGAAGAACACCCAGATTCTACAGTGCCCGTCGGAGCCCAAGCGCATCGGCATGGACGAGCTGGAGGCTCTGCTGCCGATCCCGCTGATGCCCGGCATCGTGTCCGTCGGCTATAACGGGAACTACGCCATCTTCGAGGATGGACCAAACAACCCCCTCACCGGCGCCGACGACGCGGTAGTGGCCAAGGCTGACCTGCCGTATCCATCCGAAACCTTCGTGATGGGCGACGGCGAGATCGAGCTGGCGCCGTCGCTGTTCAACTCGCCGGTCGTGAATGCCCATAACGAGGGGTTCAACGCGGCCTTCGCCGACGGCCACGCGAAGTGGACGAAGTGCGTTGAGAGCCCCGGGGCGCACGACTACGTGGACCTGGGCAACAACTCCAAGTACGCCTGTATCATCCAGGGCGGCCCCTACTCCGGCAGGTATGAGCTCTGGGGCGTCGTCCGCAGCAACCGCACCGTCGGCACGGTGCCGTAGCGGTGGGCCGCGTGGAGACTGAGAGGCGGCAGCCTGGGGCCTCGTGAGCGGCCGGGCCTCGTCCCCACGCGAGCTGACCGGCTTCTGCATCGACGGCCCACGCCACAGCGCCGTGCTGTGGCAGCGGTCCCGACCGGCCGGCGCCCAGGCATCGACCGGTGGCGCCAGATGGGCGTGACGGCGGGGCCTGCTGCTGCTCTTACGGTCGTGACCTACTCCGCAACTATCAAAGTGGAGGTGTGTCCATGCGACGGCAAAACTACCTGACATATCCGGCCATCGGCCTCGGGCTGCTGGCGCTGGCCCTGTTCCTGGTCACGGGCTGTGCCCGCGAGTCCGCCATGGAGCCGCCGCTGACGGAGGTCGCCGCGGCCGAACCAGAACAGGCGACCACCGAGATCACGGGCGAGCTCACATCGATCGGCGAGGGCGAGGACGAGATCGCCGTTTTGCACCTGTGGGGCACCCCGTACGAGATGGGCTACGCCCACGGCTCGCTTTGCCAGGAGCAGGTGCGGGGCTTCTATGACCGACTGCTGGGCGCCGCCGAACAGTTCGGCGCCAGCATGACCACCATCGACATGGCCTGGGCGCAGATGCAACCTCACGTTCCCGAGCGCTACCTGCAGGAGATGCAGGGGCTGGCCGACGGCGCGGGCGTGGACCTGAAGATGGTGCATCGAGCACACGCCGTCCCGGACCTCTCGGAGTTTCACTGCACCTTCTTCGCGGCCTGGGGCGAGTCCACTGCCGACGGCCACCTTCACCAGATCAGGGCGCTGGACTATGAGATGAACGCCGGCATCCAGGACGCGCCGGCGCTGATCGTCTGCGAGCCGGAGGGCGGCAACGCCTTCGTGAACATCGGCTGGCTGGGCTTCATCGGCTGCGTATCGGGCATGAGCGCTGAGCACATCGCGCTGAGCGAGATCGGCGACCACTTCGGCGACGACGTCGAGACCCTGGCCGGGGTCCCCATGCCCTTCCTGCTGCGACGGGTGCTGGAGGAGGCGGCTTCGCTGGACGAGGCCCTGACGATCTTCCAGGACGCCGAGCGCACCAGCTCCTACCTCTACTGCGTCGGCGACGCGGAGATCCCCGACGCCCGGGGGCTCAAGACCAGCCACGCCTTCTGCGAAGTCTTCGCCCCCGACGACTACGGGGACCTGGCGCTGCCCAACGTCGTGGCCTGGTCCATGGGCGAGGAGAGCGAGTGGGACCAGAGGCTCTACGACGTGATGAAGCCGCTGGTCGGCCAGATCGACGAGGCCACCGGCATGGAGACGGTCATGCGCGGGATGGGCACCGGGAATCTGCACGCGGTGCACTATGACGTCACCGACCTGGAGCTGTGGGTCGCCAACGCCACGCCCGGCCCCGATCCGCAGCCGGCCTACGACCAGCAGTTCCTGCACTTCGACCTGGCGGGCTTTCTGGCGGCCGGTGCCGAGTAGCGACGGGGTCGGCTCTCGGCCGAATCGGCTTGACGGGGGCGCAGGGCTCAGGTAAGATATCGCAGTGGGATAGTCACTTTCACAGTGCGTCACGAGCGGCCCAAGTGGCTCCGTCCCCTTGGGCCGCTTTTCGTGTGCGCGACCCTGACGCGCGGGGAGTCGTGAGCGATGCCTGCTACAGTGATAGTCGGCGCCCAGTGGGGCGACGAGGGTAAGGGCAAGATCACCGACCTGTTGGCCGAGGACGCGGCCGTTGTGGTCCGCTATCAGGGCGGCAGCAACGCCGGCCACACGGTCGTCGTCGATGGCGAGGAGTTCAAGCTGCACCTCATCCCCTCCGGGATCCTACGCGAGCAGACGCTGTGCATCATGGCGTCGGGGACGATCATCGACCCCATCTCGCTGCGGGAGGAGATCGAGGCGCTTCGCGAGAGGGGCGTAAGCTGCAACAACCTGCGCATCTCGGTCAACGCGCACGTCATCATGCCCTACCACCGTCTCCTGGACGGGCTGCAGGAGGAGTCCCGGGGCAGCAAGAGCATCGGGACGACCCGCCGTGGGATCGGTCCGACCTACACCGACAAGACCGCTCGCATGCCGCGCAGCATCCGCATGGCCGACCTCCTCGACGAGGATCGACTACGGGAGCTGATCGAGGCCCAGCTCGCCCACAAGAACGTCATCATCCGGGAGGTCTACGGGCACGAGCCGGTGGACCCGGATGAGACCTACGGCCAGGTGGCGGAGGTGCTGGACGTGGTGCGACCGCACATCGCGGACGTCCGCCGGGACATCCGGGAGGCCGTGGCGGCCGACAGCCTGGTCATCCTGGAGGGGGCTCAGGGGACCTTCCTGGACCTCGACTACGGGACATATCCCTACGTCACCTCATCGCACCCGGTGGCGGGCGGCGCCTGCCTGGGCACCAGCATCGGCCCCACTGAGATCGACGAGGTGGTGGCGGTCGTCAAGGCCTATACCACCCGCGTGGGCGCCGGGCCCTTCCCCACGGAGCTGGAGGACGAGACCGGCGATGAGCTCCGCGAGCGCGGCGCCGAGTTCGGCACCACCACCGGCCGTCCACGACGCTGCGGATGGCTCGACGGGGTGGCGCTGCGCACCGCGGCGGAGCTCAATGGCGCCACCTTCATCGCCATCACGAAGCTCGACGTGCTGGACGAGCTGGAGACCGTGCATGTAGCGGTGGCCTATGAGATCGACGGCCAGCGGCACGAGCGCATGCCCGAGAACCTGGACACGCTCGCGCAGGTCACGCCGATCTACCAGGAGATGCCCGGCTGGCAGCGGCCGCTGGGGGATGTGCGCAGCTACGATGCCCTGCCGGCCGAGGCGCGGGGCTACGTGGACCGCATGGCAGAGCTGGCCGGCTGCACCGTCTGGGGCATCTCCGTGGGCCCAGCGCGCGATCAGACCATCATCTGCTGAGCGCCGGCGGCGACCCTGGCGGCGCCGTGCCAAGTTGACAGCACCAGTGCCATTTGATACCATGAAAGTGAGCCGTTAGCTCAGTTGGTAGAGCATCGGACTTTTAATCCGAGGGCCGCAGGTTCGATTCCTGCACGGCTCACCAGGCGGCCCCATAGTCTAATGGCTAGGACTCCGCTCTTTCAAGGCGGCGGTACGGGTTCGATTCCCGTTGGGGCTACCACCGAAGGCTCTGCTGGGTTCGGCGGGCGGATAGCTCAGTGGCAAGAGCACCTGCCTTACACGCAGGGGGTCGCAGGTTCAAGTCCTGCTCCGCCCACCACGCAGGTGCCTGGGCCCAAGCCGCCCGCGGATCCGGCGATTAGACGGACAGGACATGGCGGTCTCTCACAGGTGTGGTATCCGGGTGGCGAGGTAGCTCAGTTGGTAGAGCAACGGACTGAAAATTCGTGTGTCGCCGGTTCGATTCCGGCCCTCGCCACCACATCCGACCTGTCCGCTATAGCTTCTGGAGCCGACGTAGCTCAATTGGCAGAGCAGCTGAATCGTAATCAGCAGGTTGCCAGTTCGAGTCTGGCCGTCGGCTCCATTTTGTTTTCCTGCTGCCTCTCGCGGCCCGGCTCCCCGGGCCGCGCTGTGTTTGAGCCTGCGGCGCGAGGACGGCGGGCCGCTGTTGTCCCGTGACGTCCATTCCGCCGATGCCGTCTGCAGCTTCGCGCCTCCGGAGTGTTGACGGCGTGCCGATCACCAGGGCAATCGTTCCCGCCGCTGGCAGGGGCACCAGACTCTTCCCTGTCAGCAAGGCCCAGCCGAAGGAGATGCTGCCCCTCGGCACCAGGCCCGTCATTGAGGGCGTGGCCGAGGAGCTTATCAGCGCCGGCGTCACCGAGATCCTCGTCATCACCGGGACAGGCAAGAGCGCCGTGGAGGATCACTTCGACGTGACCAGCGGCCTCACCGCCGCTGAGGCCGGAGCTGAGGGGTGGCCGCCCTATGACAATGAAGCCATCCAGTTCTACTTCACGCGCCAGGGGCAGCCGCGAGGTCTGGGCGACGCGGTCCGCTGCGGCCGGCGCTTCGCGGGCGACGAGCATGTGGTCGTGGCGCTGGGCGACTGCATCATCACCAGCGCGGAGCCTGGTGCGCCCCTGCGCCGGATGCTGGCCGCGCATGTGGAGCATGAGGCCCACGCATCCATCGTGGTCCAGCGCGTCAGCCTGGAGGCCACCGGCCGCTATGGCATCGTGCAGCCGGGCCCGGAGCTGGCCGAGGGCATCTTCGAGATGGACGACATCATCGAGAAGCCGGGGCCTGAGGCGACCCCCAGCCGCTACGCCGTCGCCGCTCGCTACGTTT
Source organism: Armatimonadota bacterium (assembly GCA_049975765.1). Lineage (GTDB taxonomy): Bacteria > Armatimonadota > Zipacnadia > Zipacnadales > UBA5352 > JAYENL01. The sequence goes on along the minus strand of JBNGDZ010000043.1, from coordinate 5,299 downwards.
TCTCCCCCATCCTCTTCCGCCACCTGGCCCAGCTCGAGCCGGGGAGGGGCGGCGAGATCCAGCTCACCGATGCCATCCGCGCCATGATCGCTGACGGCCATCGCGTGCTGGGGGTGCCTCTGCAGGAGGGCGAGCGACGGCTGGACGTGGGCAACTTCCAGAGCTACAGCCGCGCGTTCCTGCGCACCATGCTTACCGATGAGGTCCTCGGAGAGGGTCTGAGGGATTACGCCGCGAACCTTTTGGAGCATCTGCAGTATCCGTCGCATCCCGACCCTGATCTGCCGACTGACGCATAGGCAGCGATGATGGAGGGAGGACGTGGAATGCGGGAGCTGAGCAGCTTGGTTGGGCTTGAGGTCATCGCGACCGACAACGGCAAGAGGCTGGGCACGGTGGCGGAGCCGCTCGTTGACCTCGCGGCCGGGGAGCTGGTTGGTGTGACGCTGGCGAAGACCCCGGAGCTGCAGGTCATCCTGGCGGAGGACATCTCGATCATCGGACCGGACGCGGTGATGATCCCCAGCTCGGAGGCCCTGCGGAGCCGCGAGGAGGTGGAGGAGGCGCTGGCCCGCGCTCGGCCCGTCCTGGGCGAGCCGCCCGCAGTCATCACGGCGCGCGCCTGGGGGACCTGGGCAGCGTGCACATCGACGAGGGCTCCAAGCGTGTCGTCCGCTTCGAGGTCAGCGGCGGCACCTTCCGGGACGTGACCGAGGGCGTGCTCGCCATGCCAGCCATCGAGGGGATCGTCCACGGTGAGGACACCGTCATACTCCCCCACGAGGTGGTCGCCCAGCGGCTCCACCGACCCGGCGGCCTGCGCGGAACATTCCGCAGCTTCGCCCAGCGGCTGCGGGGGAACATGGAGCAGATGTCGGAGCGCTCCGATGAGCTGCTGCGGGAGAGCGAGCAGCGCCTCAAGGAGGGCGCCCAGCGTGTTCGGAAGCGGGCCGAGGGCCTTGCGAATGAGGCGCGCGAGAAGGCCGACGCGCTGGCTGACGAGGCCAGGGAGGCCGTCGAGAAGGCCCGCGAGGCCGCCGAGGCGGAGAAGCAGCGGGCGGAGGAGCCTGAAGGGGAGGATGAGGAACACCCGCAGCAGACACATGAGGAGCCCGATGAGGGTGGCACGAGCCCGGCTCCCAACTCCGCCACTTCGCTTCCGGAGCAGGTCGAGGAAGGCGAGGAAGGCCTCGAGACCTCCGATGACGAAGGGACCAGCGACGAGAGGCCGGACCCGGACGAGGGTGGAGAGGAGCTGCACGGGGACGAGAGCGGCTAGCAAAGCGAGTAGATCGTAGCAATGGCCACAGAAAGCGAAATCGACACCACACGCAGCCTGGCACGCCGACTGGCCACTATCCCCGGTCTTGAGATCCGGGAGAGCGAGCCTCTCTCCCGGCACACCTCATTCGGGATCGGTGGCCCCGCCGACGTGCTTGCCATCCCGTCCAGTCCGCTGGCGCTGACTGAGCTTGTACGGACCGCCGCCGAGCTTGCGGTCGGGCCGCTGTATTTGGGCAACGGCACCAACCTCATCGTGCGCGACGGCGGAATCCGGGGCCTGGTCGTGCGCATGGCAGGCGGCCTCGCCGGGATCAACGTGGAGGGCACGATGGCGGTGGTCGAGGCCGGGGCGCCACTGGCGTCTGTGTGCTTCCAGTGTGCCCGCCGAGGGCTGGCTGGCCTGGAGTTCGCCGCCGGCATCCCGGGAACGCTCGGCGGCGCACTGATCATGAACGCCGGGGCCAACGGCGGCGAGATCGGTGACATCACCCAATGGGTCGAGGTCGTGGCCCCCCACGGCGCCATCGAGCGCCTGCGAAGCGATGAACTGGACTTTGGCTACCGGCGCTCCGCCCTCCGCCAGCGGGGGCTTGCCGTGCTCCGCGCCGGATTACACCTCGAGCCGAGCGATCCGGAGTTGATCCACTGCAGGTTGTGCGACGCCATGGCGGCGCGCTGCTCCACGCAACCGGTCTCCATGCCCAGCGCCGGCTGCATCTTCAAGCGGCCCCAGGGCGACTACGCCGGGCGCCTGCTGGAGGAGGCCGGCGCCAAGGGCATGCGGGTCGGCGGAGCCGCGGTCTCCACCAAGCACGCGAACTTCGTGGTGAACCGGGGCGGCGCCACGGCCTCGGACGTCATCGAGCTTATCGAGAGAGTCCGCGACCTCGTCCATGACCGCTTCGGCATCATGCTCGAGCCCGAGGTATGCATCACCGGTGAGGAGCGGTAGCGGGCGCGGCGGGCGGTAGCGAGGTCAATCAGCCGGTGTCGGCCTCCTGGTCGGCACCGTTTGCGTTCGTGTCCCCCGATGGTCCGTCCCCCGCGCCGGGCTCGTCTGTCTCACTCTCATCCAGCTCGTCCGCGACCTCGGAAACATCCGCGGCACGGACCCGGAGAGGTCTGCTGCGCTGCAGACGCTTCCGGACCGCCGGCGGCACGTAGACGTCGCTGATGTCCTCGTCCGCCAGGATGCTGGCGAGTGCGGCCACGCGCTCCCCCACTCGCAGGCCGGCGTCAATGACCGCGATACGCCTCCCGCGCAGCAGTCCCACTCCCACGCGACCAGCGGCCGACTCGTAGCGGACCTCGATCTCCAGCCGTCGCGCGAGCTCCTCGAGATGGTGCAGCATGGTCTCCTCGTCCACCGGATGCCTCCACTCGGGCGCTGCTCACTCCACGAGCCCCGGATTCGACGCCCGATCGTCCGGCTCCTTCGCCTGCCACGAGGTCTGCGCCAAGCGGTGGCGAAACATGGCGCGTCACCTCTACCTCCACTGCGGGGGGTCGAGACGGATGCCAGCCGATAGCTCGCGAGCCGCGCCGCAGTACTCCCCGACGCGTCTGATCTGTCTGGTCGCGTGCACCCTCGCCGTCACGCATTGCTCGGCCCCCGCGGGGGCCGCCGTGCTGCCCGATGAGATCGCCAGCGACATGACGCTGACGCTCGCGGACTCACCATGGGAGCTGCGCTCGAACGTCCTCATCGCCGCCGGCGCCGAGGTCACCGTGCAGCCCGACGTGCGGGTGGTGGCGCATGGCGACTACCGCCTCACGGTGGCCGGCTCGCTGGTCGCGATGTCCGAGATGGGCACCCGCATCGTCTTCCGCGCGCCCGACAACTCGCTCACCGGCGCATGGGGCGGGCTCTACTTCGTCAAGGGCAGCACCGGCCGCTTCCAGCGGTGCACATTCCGCTCGGCGGTCGACAACATCATGGCCGACTCCGCCGACGTGCGTCTCTACAACTGCCAGGTACGCCGGGCATCGCGCGACGGCCTCTACGCGTGGGGCGACAGCTTCATCAAGTGCGCCTACTGCACCTTCCAGAACAACGGCCGCCACGGCGTGCACATCCAGACCAGCCGCCCCGAGGGGGCCATCATCTGCTCCGAGTTCGCGGGCAGCGGCGAGCACCCCGTCAAGGTCAAGGCCACCTGCCTGGAGATGCTGCGCAGGGGGAACACCTTCAGCCATAACGCGGTCGCGGCCATCGCCGTGGACTGTGGGGCTGCAACGGACATCGAGGATGTGGATGTGTGGCGTGACGCCGAGCTGCCGCTGGACCTCACTGTGGCCTCGGCCACGTCCGACCTGATCATCGGCCCGGACGCCACGCTTCGCATCAAGTCGAACGTGCGCATCTATCCGCCGCGGCGAATCGTCGTCCGCGGCCGCCTGCTGGTTGATGGGCTGCCCGACGCTCGGGTGGTCATCCAGCCCCGGGGCGACGCCTCCCCCGGCGACTGGCTGGGGGTGGAGCTGGAGACGGATGCGATCGCCCGCGTGAAAGGCGCCACCGTGGGGTTCGCCCGCGACGGCGTGACGCTCGACGACGCGCGGCTGTTCATGGACAGCGCGGTGATCCGCGACTGCCAGAATGACGGCATCTTCGCCGGCGGCGGCTCGCACTTCGACCTGGCGGGATGCACCATCCTCGACTGCGGGCGCAGCGGACTGCACGCGCCCCAGCCGACCTGCACCGGGAAGGTGCACTCCACGAGGGTCAGCCGATGCGGCGGCTATCCCGTCCGGGTCGCGGCCACCGTCGCCGAGGCGCTTCGACACGACAATCGCTACACGGATAACGCGCGCCAGGCCGTCGGCGTGCTGTGCGGTGCCCATCCGGACATCAGGGACGATGACGCCTGGCTGCCGCAGGGCGTGCCCTTCGACCTGACCGCCGACGCCGCGGAGACCACGCTGAGGGTGAGCCGGGCCGCACGGCTCTCCCTCCGGCCGGGCGTCCAGGTCATCGGAGGCACTATCAGCGCAGCCGGGATCCTGGTGGCCGATGGCACCCGCGAGGATCCGGTGACCTTCGGCTCGCCGGCCGCCTCACCAGCGCCCGGCGACTGGACGGGCATCGAGTACGTCGCCTCCAGCGCCGGTCGCCTCGTCAACGCCGTGATCACTCACGCCGAGAACGGCGTCAGCATCAACTCCCCCGGCTACATCCGGCTGGTGGACTGCGAGATAAGCCGGTGTCAGACGGACGGCATCCGCGTCTTCGGGGACTCCGTGCCGATCATCAGCGGCTGCAGCAGTCATCACAACGGGCGCGACGGCATCGGCCTGTGGGGTGAGTCCGATCCGGCTCTGGGCGCCGACGGCAGCTCCAGCAACCCCGGCCGCAACGCCTTCTACAGCAACGAGAGATACCACCTCGCCAATCGGACCTCGCACCCGGTCCTGGCCCAGGGCAACTGGTGGGGCACAACCAGCCAGGCCGAGATCGGGCGGGCCATCCTCGATCAGGGCGATAACCCGAGCTACGGTCCGGTCAACTACGTGCCCTTCCTCGATAGCTTCCCGGCCTCAATGGGCGTGGTGGAGGCCCACAGCCCGCCGCTGACCAGCATGGGCGCGAAGACGACCGCTACCCGCAGTGGCGCGGCGATCCACCTGCGTCTCTCCCGCTCAGCGGACGTCCGCCTGATCGTGCGCAACATCGCCGGCCGGCCGCTCCGCGAGTTGCACGCGAGGATCGAGCGCAGCGGCATCGTCCCGTGGGACGGGCGCGACATGCGCGGCACCGCGGTCCCGCCCGGCCACTACCTCATCGAGGTCGAGGCATTCGCCGGCGAAGGGGAGCTGGCTCGCGCGCTGTGCACGGTGCCGCTCTGCCGCTAGACCGCGCCACCGGCCCCAGCCGCGCGGGGGGCCGCTCGTCTTCCAGAATAGACCCGAGGGCGGGCGGCGGTAGGCACGCCGCGCCTCCGTACGGCAGGACAGAAGCTTACGGCGGGCCGGACGGTGGTCCGGCCCCTCCACGCGAGCTTCCGCTCGCGTAACG